>NZ_JBBIAM010000019.1:0-117284 GCF_054185185.1 Bradyrhizobium sp. UFLA05-153 | reverse complement strand
TCGCTGGCGGGAGTGGCATCGATCGTGGTTTGCAATGTGGTCATGACGGTTTCCTCGCTCGCGAGGCTGGATAGGGGAGTCAGCTGCGGGGCTTGCCGCCGCGCGATGCGAGCCGCTTTTCGGCCTCGCGTTCGGCGACGACAGTGGACTTGGTGTCGACAGTCGGCTCCGCAGACATGCCGGGGCGCAGCAGACCGCTCAGGCTCCGGTCATCGAGCACGATCTTCACCGGCACGCGCTGCACGATCTTCGTGAAGTTGCCGGTCGCGTTGTCCGGCGGGAGCAGCGCGAATTCCAGGCCACTCGCCGGCGACAGGCTATCGACATGGCCTTTCAGCCTGGTCGAATGGAAGCTGTCGAGCCGCAGCTCGACCGGCTGGCCATTGCGCACATGGGTGAGTTGGGTCTCCTTGAAATTGGCGACCACATAGACTTGGTCGAGCGGAACTACCGCCATCAGCTGCGTGCCTGCCTGCACATATTGGCCGACGCGGAGTGTCCGCGCACCGATCGTGCCGTCGACCGGAGCCGTGATCTGGGTGTAGGAGAGGTTCAGGGCAGCCTGGTGCTCGACCGCGCGTGCGCGATCGAGTTGCGCGACAGCTTGCGTGCGCTGGGTCGATAGCACCTCGACTTTCTTGTTGGCTGCGAGCAATCCCGCCTTACCCTGCTGAAGCTGTGCGGTCTGCGAGCGCAATGCTGCGTCGGTCTGCTGGGCGCGTTGTATCGTTCCCGAGCCCGACCTCATGAGCTCGTCGTAGCGGGCGCGCTCCTGCTGCGCGAATTTCAGACCAGCTTCGGTCGCATCGACTTCGGCCGCCTGCTGTTGAATGAGAGGCTGCTGCAATTCGATCTGCGCGTCGAGGTTCTTGACCGCGGCTTCCGAGGCCGCAATGTCGGCCTTGGCCTGGTTCAGCGCGGTCTTGAAATCGCGATCGTCGATCCGGGCCAGCACCTGGCCGGCCTTCACCGGTTCGTTGTCGGCGACCAGCACTTCGGCGATGTAGCCGGAAACCTTCGGCGCAATGACTGTGGAGTCGGCCTTGACGTAGGCGTCGTCGGTCGTTTCCAGATAGCGGCCGGTGGTGATGTAGTAGTGGCTGAAAGCGGCGGCCCCGGCCACGCCGAGGGCGGCGGCGAACGCCAGCGCCGCGCGCCGGATCGCCTGACGCGACGGGCGAATGCTGGTTTTCGTTTTCTGCTCGGAAGCATACGAAAGGATCGACATGGTTCTCTCCGAAGTCGGGGGGACGCTAGATCTCAATCGGGGCGGTGGACGTCATGCGTGATGATGCCGAGCTCGGGAGCGGGCGGGTCCAGGCGGCGTGGGTCGGCCAGCGTGCGGCGGATGTCGTCCAGACCGCTTTGCCAATGCGCGCGCATTGCGTTCAGCCCGAACTCGTAGTCCTTTGACTGGCCCTCGTAGATCTTGGACTGGTAGATGAGGTGGACGATGTTGTAGGAGCGATGGCGGGCCATGTCCGCGATGGCGCGGATTTCCGGATCCTGCTTCGCGCGTTCCGGCAAGTCCTGGATCGTCCGCTGCAACGCCTGACGCATCTTCTGCATGCGTAGCGCCTGGTCCGTGATGGCGCGCGTACGGCTCGAATATTGGATGTCCTTCTGCCGGCTCGACACCTCCATCATGTCGTGGGGAACACGACCCCTGGCAGACCAGAGATCGACCTGGAATGTCAGTGTGTCGCGCGGCTCGCTGGACAGCACGCGTGAGAGAGGAGTGTTCCAGACGACGCCGCCATCCCAATAGTGTTCGCCTTCGATCTCGACGGCAGGGAACCCCGGTGGCAAAGCGCCGGAAGCCATGAAATGCTTCGGTCCCAGCTTACGTTCGGTCGTGTCGAAGTAGGTCAGGTTACCGGTGCGAACGTTGACCGCGCCGACGCTGACGCGTACCTCGCCCGCGTTCAGCCGATCGAAATCGACGAGCTTCTCCAGCGTCCGCTGCAACGGTGCGGTGTCGTAGAAGCTGGTCGCTGCATCACCCGAAAAAGGCGACCAGAACGGCGCGGGGAATCGAGGCTTGAAGAAGCCGGGCTGACCCTGGAATAAGGCCCTCATCGCGGCAAGCGCGTTGTGCAGCGAGCGCATATCGAACGCGAATGGCAGGGCATTGGCTAGCCCTTCGCCGGCGGGCCATCCCAGCGGACACGCACAGATAGTCTCCCAGAACTCGCGTAGCCGCTCGACCCGTTGGTCTTCCGGCGATCCGGCAATGATCGCCGCATTGAGCGCGCCGATCGAAATGCCGGCCAACCAGTTCGGCCTGATACCGGCTTCGTGCAGGCCCTCATACACTCCGGCCTGATAGGCTCCCAGAGCTCCGCCGCCCTGCAGCACCAGGGCGACGACGTCATATGGCAGCGACGTGGACGGCTGCGGCACGGAACTCACTTGCTCGCGCATCACCTTCAGCATCTCGTAAACTCCCGATCTTGCGGCTGATCCGATCAGCCTGCGTTTGCTTCGATAAGGATCTCGGACCTGGACTCGCGTCGTTGTGCGGTAGCGCCCGGCGCCAGGTAGTCGTGGACGACAGTGCCAAGCCCGAGCGTCAGGTCGGCGATGAGGTGCTTGGCCGAAAGCACTTGGAGGACGGGCAGTTCGGCTACGGGGGCCAGGGCGTGCGAATACAGGTCCAGCGCTGCCGGCCCGGTCCAAGCACCTTTCACGGTGATCGCTTCGAGGTGGTAGCGGACCAGCTCGCAGATGCGCGCCGAGCCGTCGACATGCGGGATGATCTTGAGCAGGAAATTGGGAGCGGCGAGTTTCCTGGCCTCGGCTTCGATGTCGAGGGCGCGGTGCTTGTAACCCATGGTGCCGGTCGCGATGCGCACCGAGCCGTAGTTCAGGGTGCCGACCAGGGTATCGATCTCGACCGCGAGCTTCGGTTGCGCCAGCTTCTTGGGAAAGCCCCACAGCTCACGCCCGCCGGCGATGGGCGGATGATCGTTGAGGAACATCTGATGGGTAAAGCTGCCGGCCTGACCTTGATAGGATACCGGGATGACCTGGCCGCTTTCGGTGTAGTCGCCAAACCCAGTTGAATCCGGCATGCGGATGAACTCGTAGTTCACCACAGGTTCGGTCAGCTCGAGTGGCGCCGGTACAATCCGGCGCAGCGCCTCGGGATCCGTCCGGTACTGGATGATGAAGTACTCGCGATTGATGAAGCGATAGGGGCCGGGTGGAAAGGCCGGGTTCGTCAACGGCATGGCGAACGCGCTCGTGCGGACGGTCTCGTGTTTCATCGTGGTGAGCTCCAGTTTGGTCGATAGCGAGGGAGCCGCGCTTCTGCGTGGGAAGTGCGGCCGTGTCGCGTGAGGCCCTCAGACCTCGGTGACGTGATCCGGATCGGCCGACGCCAGCGCGGCGGCACGCTCGGCGCGCGGCGGGTAGATCCACACCGTGTTGATCTCGTGCTTGGTCTTCTTTGCAACCTCGCCGACGATCTCGACTTTCCGTTCCCAGCCTCGCGTGAAGAGCGCGCCGGCTTCGCCGAGGTCGAGGCACGTGACGTAGGCCTTCTGGTGATACGGCTTGGTCGGGACGCCCAGGAGCTCTGCGGCGGCGTTGTTGCCCGCGAAGGCGCCCATCCTGGTGGCGTGCTGGCAGGACATCAGCGCAAAGTTGCCGGCATCGTCGCACGCTGCCTTTGCGGCATCGCCGGTGGCAAAGACGCCAGGCACCGATGTCACACGCAGATCCTGATCAACCAGCAGCCGGCCGAAATTGTCGCGCTCGGCGGGGATCTGCTGGGTCAATGGCGCGGCGCGAATGCCTGCCGCCCAGACTACGGTTTCCGCTTCGATGCGTTCGCCATTTGAAAGCGTGACAGCGGTTTCATCGAGCGAGGTAACGCCAGCGCCGACCCGGGTCTCTACGCCGACCTTGCGCAGGGCATCCTCGATGATGGGACGAGGGCCAGCGCCCATATCGGGAGCGATCGCACCGTTGCGTTCGACGATGATCACGCGCGGCTTGGCATCCTTGCCGAGAATCGCGCGAAGCCGCGCAGGCATCTCGGTCGCCGCTTCGATGCCGGTGAAGCCGCCGCCGGCAACGACGACGGTGTCGCGCCCGTTTCTTGCCGGCCGATCCGCCAGGCTGTGCAGATGCCGGTCGAGCGCAACGGCATCATCGAGCGAGTCGACACTGAAGCCATGCTCGGCGAGGCCCGGAATATTCGGACGGAACAGCCGGCTGCCGGTGGCCACGACCAGGCGGTCATAGGAGAGCGTCTTTCGCGTGCCCTTGGCAGTCGCGACCTGCAGCATGCGGGACTTGGTATCGACCGTTTCGGCGCTGCCTTGCACGTAGACAACGTCGATGGACTTGAGAACATCCAGCAGAGGCGCCGTCAGGGTTTCCGGCTTCGCTTCGTAGAGCCGCGGCCGAATCACCAGCGTCGGCTCCGGTGCAACCAGCGCGATCTCGAGTTCTTCCGGCGAAGCGCCCTGAATGTCCCGCACTCGGGCGGCGGAAAGTGCGGCGTACATGCCGGCGAAGCCGGCGCCGATGATGACTATTCGCATGTGATCTTCTCCTGTGGTTGATCTTCGGGCATACGCGCGTTGCCGCCGCCGCTGCTGTTGCGGTTTCGTGTGGTCGACGCGCGAAGACGTGAAATGGAGTCGTTAGGTCTTAAGGGGAGGGGCAGCTCGGCATCGATGACGCCCGCAGCGGCCAGGGGCGGCGAAAGAAGATCGGCTCGGTGGCGTTCGGGCCACCCCAGTTGGCGTAGGGAAGCGGCGCGTTATCGTTGGCGATGATGGACATCGCCGGGGTCGTCCTCTGCAGGGACTGCGGTGGAATTTCCACCTCCTCGCCCGTTGCAGAGGTGAAGCGAACTGCCAACGACAGTCCGTAGACGATTGCGCTTGCGACCAGCCGGCGTCGCGGTGCGATTGCAAAGAGGCTGACGAAGGTCTTCGAGGTCATCGTTCGTCTCCGTCTCTTGGGGTCTCGGGACCCTGATGATTTAGCGGGAGTGAGCTGCAACTGCGCCAGAGCGATTGCGGCACCTGCAGAGCGATTGCTGCTACCGCAGCGTCGCCAGTCGCTCGGTATTTCTCCGGTCAATTGCCCGAACGCCGGGTCGCTTGCGGGAGCCTCGCCAGCCAGTCCTCGAAACGCACTGAGCCGAGCCGGGGACCACTGCCAGGCATGAGAGACTGATCATCGAGCTCCGCGCCGAAATAGCGGGCATGGATGTCGGCGACGACTTTGCGCGGATCCTTCATCGCGATCAGATATTTCCGACCGAATTCGTCGAGGCTAAACCGCTCCGGGCCTGCCAACTCAACCAAACCGTTGACTGGAGCGCCGAGCGTGATGTCGGCGAGCGCGGCGGCGACATCGTCCGAGGCGACCGGCTGAAACAGGGCAGGCGACAGTCTGACGATCTGTCCATCGGACGAGGACTCGACGATTCCGCCAACAAACTCGAAGAACTGAGTCGCGCGCAGGACCGTATAGGGGATCTTGCACGCATTAATCAGGTTCTCCTGCGCCAGCTTGGCACGGAAGTAACCGCATTCCGGAAGCCGATCCGTGCCGACAATCGACAGCGCGATATGGTGCCGGACGCCTGCGGCGCGCTCGGCAGCGAGCAGATTGCGGCCCGAACTTTCGAAGAAGCTCAGAGCGGGCTCGTCCTCGAAAGAGGGCGAGTTCGCGACGTCGATGACGATTTCCGCAGCCGACAGGGCCTTTTCGAGACCCTCGCCCGTGATCGTGTTGACGCCCGTGCTGGGTGCCGCTGGAACCACCTCGTGGCCCTTCTCGCGGAGCTTGCCCGCAAGCTTGGTTCCGATAAGGCCGGTGCCACCAATAACGACGATCTTCATCACTTTCCCTCGATTTATCTGAACACCAATGGCGTTTTCCTGAACGCGAGGGGAGAGTGCGCGCGTGCGGGATGGAAATCCTTGCAGCCGCCCTGAATTGCGGTTGGATATTCCTTGGCTTCTTGTCCAAGCGGAGTGCGAGAAGTGCCGTACTCATTCGAAAATTATTGCTTGGACGCCGGACGCCGCGAGCTCAGGCGAGGCGCCGAACTGATTACGATCGGACCTAAGGTATTCGATCTGTTGCTTTTCTTGATCCAGAAGCGGGAGCAGGTTGTGACAAGAGACGACCTTCTCGAGAGTGTTTGGGAAGGACGGATCGTTTCCGAGTCGACGCTGACCAGTCACATCAACGCGGTGCGCAAGGCGATCGGGGACACTGGCAAGGAGCAGCGCCTGATCAGGACGGTTTCGCGCAAAGGCCTTCGGTTTGTCGGCAAGATCGAAGAACGCGAATTGCCCATCAGCACCCCGATCACTGCCCCGGACATCCCGGCGCCTGCTCTGCCCTTGCCGGAGTCCCCGTCGCTCGCGGTCCTGCCGTTCCGGAACCTCAGTCGCGATGTCGAGCAGGATTATTTTGCGGATGGCGTCGTCGAGGATTTGATCACCGCGCTGTCTCGTATTCGCTGGCTGTTCGTGATCGCCCGCAATTCAAGCTTCACCTACAAGGGCAAGACGGTCGACGAAAAGCAGGTGGGGCGCGAGCTCGGCGTCCGCTACGTCGTCGAAGGCAGCGTGCGCAAGTCCGAGAACCGCATTCGCATCACGGGCCAACTCGTAGACGTCGCGACCGGCACCCACCTGTGGGCGGAAAGGTTCGAAGGGCCGCTCGACGACATTTTCGAGCTTCAGGATCAGATTGCGAACAGCATCGTCGGAGCAGTCGCCTCCCAGCTCGAACGAGCGGAGATCGAGCGCGCCAGACGGAAACCGACTGGCAGCCTCAGTGCATACGACAATTATTTGCGTGCCATGCCCCACCTGCATCGAGGGACCCGCGAGTCGATCGACGAGGCGCTTCCCCTGTTCTACAAGGCCATGCAGCTCGATCCGGAGTTTGCCTCCGCCCATGCAATGGCAGCGTGGTGTCATTTCTGGCGAAAGGTCAACGGCTGGATGACCGATCGAGAGCAGGAAATCGCCGAAGGCCTCCGATTGGCCCGCCTTGCGGTGGAATTGGGCAAGGACGATGCCGTCGCGCTCACCAGGGGTGGACATGCTCTTGCCCATCTTGCCGGCGACGTGGAGGGGGCGATCGCGCTGGTGGACAAGGCCCTTGTGCTCAACCCGAACCTGGCGTCGGCCTGGTTCCTGGGAGGCTTTCTCAGAACCGAGAACGGGGACCCCGACGCTGCGATCGAATTCTTTGCGCGCGCGATGCGTTTCAGCCCGCTGGATCCGGAGATGTTCCGGATGCAGGCAGGCGTAGCGCTGTCGCATTTATTTGCGGGGCGCTTTGACATGGCCTCGTACTGGGCAGAACAGTCCTTCAAGCAATTGCCCAGCTTCCTGGTGCTGGTGGCCATCATCGCCGCAAGCCACGCGCTTGCCGGTCGTGCCGAGCAGGCGCACACCGCGGTCGAGCACTTGCAGAAGCTGAATCCCGAGTTTCGTGTTTCCAGCCTCGAAGGCTGGATTCCGATCCGACGACCGGAGCATCTCGCCCGCTTCCAAGACGGCTTGCGTCAAGCGGGATTACCGGAGTGACCTCATTGCATGCACCGCATGCGCCGCCGCCAATCGCTCGGCGTTTCTCCGGTCAATCGCCTGAACGCTGCGGCGAAGGCCGTTTGAGAGGCATAGCCAAGCTCTGCCGCCACCAAGGCGATCGATGTGTCGGTGTCGCGCAGCATGTTCATGGCCTGCTCGAGCCGGTGTTGGCGCATCCAGGCATGAGGTGAAAGACCAGTGCTTTCCTTGAAGGCTCGGCAGAAGTGAAAGCGCGACAGCCCCGCATCCGAAGCAAGCGCGGAGAGAGAGAGGTCCGCATCGCTATCGGAGCGCAGGCGCTCGATGGCGCGGCGCAGGACTGTCGGTGACAGCCCACCTGCAACTGGCTGGAACGGGGTTGGCGTATCCGCGTGCGCAGCGAGCAGGCGCGTGGCCAGAAGATCCGTAAGCTGATGCCTGAACAGAGCATCCAGGGCCGCATTGCCGTCCAGCGCGTCCGACGCACTCATAAGCAGGCGGGATGTGATCATGTCGGGATGTGCGGTTCGCTCCAGGAGATCGCCCGGTTCGGCTTTGTCGGCTTCATGCGCAATCCGCTCAAGCGTCGTGTGCGGCAGATAAAGCTGGACCACGTCGACAAGCCCGGGAATGTCCCATCGCGCGCTTGACGATTTCCCGGTGCGCCGCTCCAGTCGCTGTACGCCCTGTCTCTTATACACATAAAACTTCAAGATCGGCTTGCTCATGGCGTATGCTCGCGTTTGTGGGGCCGACACTCGCGCTGCTCGGCGTAACTTGCGGGCTGTTACGAAGCCGATGCTTCCTGTCTGCCCGTATCGATGCGCCTAAGCGCCGCGACCTTTCGATCGCGTTCTAGGCGCGGAGAACTACGGGGTCTTTTCCAAACCGGGCGTGCTTTGCCTGATTCTGCTCAAAGCCTATTCGAGCGGCGGATGCGGCGGTCGGCGTGGTCAATGCGGGAAGGCTTGGAAGTGCCGGCTTCACAAACGCACGATGGAACCCGAGAGTGATCTTGTGGAACCTGGCGAGACGAGCGCCAATTGCGTTGGAATCGCTTTGAAAAATCGTCTTGCCGAGAATTAATCGGGGACTCGGCCGACACACCTGTCAGTTGACGAGCTAGTCTGGACGGGTGCTCGCCTACCTCCGATAATGCATTCTCGATCTGGTCGGGCGCAGCAATGGCCCGCCAGGTCAAATTCCACTGGATGAGATTGACACATATGCCACAAGCGGGGGTCTACGGACAGAGGCTCGGGCGGCCCTTGTTTTTGAAGGAGGCGCCCTCGCTGATAACGCATTCGCTGCGCAGCGCCGAGCTCGCGGTCACCGAAACCCGGAATGACGATCCGGTGTGCGATCTTTCCGGCCCCTTTCCCGCCGAGGATGCCTATCTCGTAAGCCTCAAGTTTCGCGACTACCCCGACTGCGAATGTTGGGAACGGGGTCGGTGCGTCATCAAGACGGATGTCCGCGCCGGCGCAACCTATCTTTATGACCTGAAGCGCGATCCACGCTACGTAATTGACAAGCCGTTCCACTCCGTCTTTTTCTATCTGCCGCGCTCGGCGCTCGACGACATGGCCAAACAGAGCGGCGCTCCACGCGTCGGCGAACTTGACTATCAGCCCGGTGTCGGACACGACGACACGGTCGTCCGTCATGTTGGCGCGTCGCTGCTGGAGGGACTGCGTCGGCCGGCCGAGGCCAACCAGCTTTTCATCGATCACATGATGCTTGCGCTTACCGCGCATGTCGCCCAGGCTTATGGCGGGCTGAGGCGAACCGGCGAGCTGGCTCGCGGCGGTCTTGCGCCGTGGCAGGTGAAGCGAGCCTGCGAAAGGCTCGAGTCTGACCTCGGCGGGACGATTTCATTGCAACAAATCGCGGCCGAGTTTGACCTCTCGGTCAGTCATTTTTCGCGCGCGTTTCGATTCTCCACCGGACTGCCGCCGCATCAATGGCTGCTCCATCGGCGCGTGAAAGCGGCCAAGCAGTTGATGACTGTCCGCGATCTGCCGCTGGCCGAAATCGCAGTTTCGGTCGGGTTTGGCAATCAAAGCCACTTCACGCGGGTATTCTCGGCCGCGGTCGGTGTCAGCCCAGGCGTGTGGCGCCGCGAAGCGTTTGGTGCAACAGGAAGCGAAACCTAAGGGACCACGCCTATGGCACAGGCGAGCACCTTCGGAGAAAGGGTCAGGCAGCAGTTGCGCCTGAGGGATGCACCGCCCTCGCTGATCACGCGTTCAATGCGCGGCGTCGATCTCGCGGTCACCGAAACCCAGGATGATACCCCCGTGCCAGGCCGTTCCGGCTCAGTGGCCGATGAGGCCTATCTCGTCAGCCTGAAGCTTCGCAATTACCCGGACTGCGAACTCTGGGATCACGGCAAGTGCGTCACGAAGACGGATGTCAGACCCGGTACAACGTATCTGTACGACCTCAGGAGCGATCCGGGCTTTATCATCAACAAGCCCTTCCATTCCCTCCAGTTTTATCTTCCGCGTTCAGCGCTCGACACCATCGCTAAAGAATCCCGTACACGGCGTGTTGGCGATCTCGCTTGTCAGTTCGGCTTCGGCCATGACGACAAGGTCATGCGTCATATCGGAGCATCGCTGTTGGAAGGGCTGCGTCGGCCGGCCGAGGCCAACCAGCTTTTCATCGATCACATGATGCTCGCGTTCACGGCGCACATCGCGCAGGCCTATGGCGGACTGGAGCGCATCACCGTGTCGAGCCGCGGCGGTCTCGCTGCGTGGCAAGTGAAGCGCGCCTGCGAAAAACTCGAATCCGATCTCGGCGGGCAGCTTTCGTTGCAGCAGATCGCGGCCGAGTTCGGTCTCTCCGTCAGCCATTTTTCACGTGCATTTCGGGTTTCGGCTGGTTTGCCGCCGCACCAATGGCTGCTGCGCCAGCGCGTGAAGGCGGCCAAGCAGTTGATGACTGTACGCGAGCTGCCGCTGGCCGAGATTGCACTATCGGCCGGGTTTGCCAATCAAAGCCACTTCACGAAGGTATTTTCGGCCGCGGTCGGCGTCAGCCCAGGCGTGTGGCGCCGCGAAACACTGGGCGCGCCGGAAGACGATACATAGTCCGCGGCCATCAGGGGGCTCGCTCGATCAACGACGCCTCGCAAACGAGATAGCGTAGGCAGCGCTGCGCGCCGCGAAGATCTCGTCCGGCGGATGACCGATGCCTTCGGCGAGATTTGCCGGATCGAAGAAGAAGGCGTCGCACGCTTCGTTTGGATCGATAGCTGTGATGACGATTGTTCCCAACCGCAGCGCCTCCCGTCTGTCTTCGTCTGGCCAACGGATGGTCGCGTCCATAGTGGGATCCCCGGGACGATCGAGCAGGGCCATCACGCTGAAGCGGGCATCGCCTGCGGCGATCCGATGTTCGAGATCTTCGTGCAAAAAATCCGCAGACTTCGCCTTGGCTTCGTCCTCCGCCAGCGCGATATCTCCGCCGACCGGCGTGACCTTGAACTTGATGAACCGAGTCTCCCCCATCGAATTCGTCGCGGGAAAGGCATGCACGCCCCAGTAGGTTGTTCCAGCAAAGCTCGCCGGCAGCGGGCGCGCGGCGATGTAATCGGCCTGATGCTGCGTTTCGGGATTGGCGGCGGCGAATGCGCTGATTCTCTCCATATCCGGCTTGTCGTCCTCTCGCGGAATGCTCGCGTCGAGGAACGCCAGCATCTGGTCGAGCGTCCTTGCATAATGCACCGGAGCGCTCTGCGTGAGAATGTCGGACCGATGATCAACGTTCCCGAGCCTGAAACTGAAGCCGCGCAGCGCGAGCTTGTCGGTATCCGTAACCCTGGGATTGCCGCTGCCGACCGAGAAGCGCGCCAGTACGCGCGATGGTCTAGTGAAGCTCTGGGATTTCGTAATCTCCTCCGCCTGATCCGACGGGATATAAGCGCCATGGACGCATTGGCCCTTGGCAAAGCTCGCGCGTACCTTTGGTGGATCACCAGCTACCGCTTTCAGGGCGTCGACGATCGACGCGGGCGCGGCGCTGCCGGTCGGGAACTGGGACTTCGCGGGGTCTTTGGTTGACATCGCAACGATCTAGCGAACCTGGTATTTCGTTGCGCCAGAGCGATTGCGGTACTTGTAGAGCGGTTGCTGCTATCGCGACGCGTCGTTGCCAATCCCTAAAAGTCCGAAACCTTGCCGACCGTAAATCCGGCGAAGCGCTCGGCCCGGTAGGGCCTGGGATCGACGATCGGCGCCGCGCCGGTCACCAAGTCCGCGACGAGGTGCCCGGATGCTGGGCCGATACCAAAGCCGTGGCCGCTGAAGCCCGCCGCCAATATCAACCCAGGCAGGCCGGACGCTTCTCCGATGACCGGCACGCCATCGGGTGTCGAGTCGATGTAGCCGCCCCACGTGGCGGTGATCTTCGTGTCCTTCAGTGCCGGTAACAATTCGAGGGCGCGCCGATGCGTGAGTTCGATCGTGCTTTGATCGGGCGTGGGATCGAGGATGCGAACGCGCTCCATCGGCGTCGGGCTGCCCGCGCGCCAACGGCGGAGCGTTTCGTGTCCCGACCTCACGCCCTCGAGGCCGCCGGGGAGCAGACTGCGCCAGCGGCGCGCGAACATCGGCAGGAACTGCGGGGCGAAGCGGAACTGCTGCGCGGTTGGATCGACGCGTCCGCGACCGCTGATGGCGAGCGTGTATCCGCCGTCGCCGCGTTTCGTCACCGAAACGGCGGCGGTGTGGAGCGCGTCCGGTAGGCTCTTCGTGCCTGCCGAGACGGAGAGAATGGACGAGCGGATCGAGGCGAGCGGAAGCCGAATGCCGGCCTGGTGGCAGAAGGACGAAGACCACGCGCCGCCTGCCAGTATGGCGACACGCGTGCGAATCGTTCCGTGCTCCGTCACGACCGCGCTGATCCGGCCGCCCTCGGTCTCCAGCCCGCGCGCCGCGCACATCTGGCGCACCGAGCCTCCACGCCTGAGGATCGCCCGCGCGACCGCCGGCGCTGCATTGGCGGGATCGGCGGTGCCGTCGGTTGGCGAGAAGACGCCGCCCTTCCAGGCGCGGCCCGTCGCCGCGCCGCGCCGCGTCGCCTCGGTCGCATCGAGCATGTGCGTGGTCACGCCGGCCGTACGGGCGAAGTCGCGCCAGCGCGCCCAGCCGTCGAGCTCCGCCTCATCGTTGCTGAGGTACAGGAGGCCGCAGCGAGAGAAGCCGGTGCTCTCGCCGCTTTCGGCGCCAAAGCTCTCCCACAGGTCCAGGCTCTTGGTTGCGATCGGCAGTTCTCGCGCATCGCGGTTTTGCTGGCGGCACCAGCCCCAGTTTCGGCTGGATTGCTCGGCCCCGATCCGCCCCTTCTCCACGAGAGCGACGCTGAGGCCTCGCAGGGTGAGATAGTAGGCGGCAAACACCCCGATAATGCCGCCTCCAATGATCACCACGTCGGCGCTGTGGGGAAGATCCGGCGAGGTCTCGATGTGGCAGAGTGGCGCAGGCATCCTGACGTCCTAGATTTCGCTCGCCGCATCGTATGTCGCGCATCGGCGCGAACGGCGCTGGATTCGATGGCAGCCCAGCATTTTGTGCTGTATCCTCATTATCCTGCAAAACGGCATTCTACCTGAATGATATGACGCCGGCGGTGGCCAACGGATACAGGATAGGTGGGCTTTTGGCTCATTGGACCAAATTTTATGCTGCGCCTTCCGGCGCGTGCTCAATGGAGGATCGTCAATGAAGCTGGACCGGATCGACATCAAGATCCTCCACGAACTCCAGAAGAACGGTCGCATCACAAATGTCGAGCTCGCCGAGTTGGTCAACCTGTCGCCGAGCCCATGTCTCATGCGTGTGAAGAGACTGCAGAGCGAGGGCTACATCGAGGGCTACTCGGCCCAGATCAATGTGCGCAAGCTCGGACAGACGCTGACCGTGTTCACGGAAGTGACGTTGAAGAACCATCGGCAAATCGACTTCGCCCGCTTCCTGGCGGCGGTCGACAAGGTCGATCAGCTGATCGAATGCCATCTCGTCTCCGGCGGATACGATTACATGCTGAAGTTCGTCACCGCCAGCATCGGCGAGTACCAGACGATCATGGAACGCCTGACGGACATGGATATCGGCATCGACAAATATTTCAGCTTCGTCGTCCTGAAGTCGCCCATCGTGCGCTCGCAGATGCCGCTGACCAGCCTCTTTCCTGCCTGATTGCCGGCTGCGCCAGCGCCTCTACTGGTGGCAATAGGCCCGCACCTCTTCGGCGTTCTGCTTCAGATTGTCGAGCCAGGTGGGATCGAGTTTGGGGACCGAAGAGAACAGCAGCCGCGTATAAGGGTGCTGCGGTGCCGCCAACCGGTTCGGCGTGATCTCCTCGACCTTCTGGCCGCGATACATCACGATGATCTCGTCGCAGATTGCCTCTACGACCGACAGGTCATGGCTGATGAAGATGTAGGAGAGGCCGAGCTCGCGCTGCAACTCCTTCAGGAGCTCGACCACCGCGGCCGCCACGACCGTATCGAGAGCCGACGTGATCTCGTCGCACAGGATGAGCGTCGGCTCGGCAGCGAGCGCTCGAGCAAAGTTCACCCGCTGCTTTTGACCGCCTGAAAGTTCTCCTGGCAATCGATGGCGCACCGATTTGGGGAGATGGACCAGATCAAGAAGCTCGCTGACGCGCGCATCGCGCGCTTTGCCCTTCATGCCGTGGTAGAAGGTGAGGGGACGTCTCAAGATGTCTTCCACCGACTTCGCGGGGTTGAGCGCTGTGTCAGCGTGCTGGAACACGATCTGAATCTTGCGGAGTTCGTTGCGGGTACGGCCGCGGCCGGCTTTCCCCAATTCGCGCCCATCGAAGATGATGTCGCCCGCATGGGCCGGCAGGATCCCGGCAATCGCCCGGGCAAGCGTTGACTTGCCACAGCCGGACTCGCCGATAATGCCGAGATTACGCCCACGATCCAGCTTGAGGCTGACTGCCTGGACGGCGCTGATCAACGGTTGTCCATCGCGCCGACGAGGGCCGTAGCCGACTGTCAGATTGTCGACCTGAAGCAGGTGACCGTCGGTCGCGTCCTCGTGTTCAGGCCCGCGCTGTTGTGCCTTCGGCCTGAACGCGGCCAGCAGTTCCCTTGTATAGGGGTGCCGGGCCTCCTCGAGGATTTCGCTGGTCGTGCCCGTTTCCTGGACCGTGCCGTCTTTGAGCACGACGATCCTGTCGGCGATCTGGGCGACGACGGCCAGATCATGCGAGACGTAGACGCCGGCGATGCTGTGCTGCGCCGTGACAGCCTTGAACGCGCGCAGCACCTCAACCTGGGTCGTGACATCGAGCGCCGTGGTGGGCTCGTCGAAGATGACGACCTTCGGTTGGCCGATCAGGGCCATCGCGGCGGCGAGGCGCTGCAACTGGCCGCCCGAGACCTGGTGCGGATAGCGGTTGCCGATCGTTTCCGGCTCCGGCAGCGACAGTGCTTTGAACAGCGAAAGGGCTTTCGCTTGTGCCTCTGCGGTCGACATCAGCTTGTGGATGCGCGCCACCTCGATGACCTGATCCATGATGGTGAGTGCAGGGTTGAAGGCGGCCGCAGCGCTCTGCGGCACGTAGGCGACCCTCGTCCCGCGAATGCCCGCGCGTTCCGCTTCCGAGAGCTTCACCATGTCGACGCCAGCGAGGTGTACTTCGCCGCCGGTGATTGCGCAGCCTTGCCGGGTGTAGCCCATCAGCGTCATGGCAATCGTGGTTTTGCCCGAGCCGCTCTCGCCGATGAGGGCGACGATCTCGCCCTCGGCGATGTCGAGGCTGACGCCCTTGATGATCTCGACCCGTCTGTCTGCGTCGGTCGTTGCCTCAACCCTGAGATTGCGGATCTCGACGAGGTTTCCGGTCATTCGGCGCTCCGGTCGCGAATCCTGCTCGGCAGGTTGTCGATCAGAAGGTTGACGCTAATCGTGAGACTTGCGATGGCGAGCGAAGGGAAGATCACCGCCGGTGCGCCAAAGGGCAGGCCACCGATATTCTCGCGGACCAGCGCTCCCCAGTCGGCGTAGGGTGGTTGCACGCCGAGACCTAGAAAGGACAGGCCAGAGAGCAGGAGCACGATAAAGACGAAGCGCAGGCCGAGGTCGGCAAGCACGGGACCGAGAATGTTGGGAAGGATCTCGGATGCGATGAGATAGGGCAGGCCTTCGCCTCGAATGCGGGCGACCGCCATGAAATCCATCGTGTTGACATTGACGGCGAGAGCGCGGGCGAAGCGGTAAGCTCCCGGGGTGTAGATCACCGAGAGCGTCGCAATCAGCGCCGGGATCGACGAGCCAACCGCGGCGACCACGACGAGGCCAAACAGCTTGCTTGGAATAGAGTTGAGCGCATCGAGAAACCGGCTCAACATGCTGTCGAACCATCCGCCGGCGACCGCTGCAGTCATGCCGAGTGCGACGCCGCTGAAACAGGCGATGGAGACGGCGGCAAGCGAGATGCCGAGTGTGTAGCGTGCTCCCATCAGGATGCGCGAAAAGATATCCCGGCCGAGATAGTCCGAGCCAAACCACAGGTCTCGGCTCATAGGCCCGAAATAGTCGGTATCGACGATCTCGCCAACCGAATGCGGGATGATCTGCGGGGCGAAAAGGGCGACGCCGCTCCAGAGAAGAATGATGCTCAGCGCCGACATGCCTATGAGATTGAAGCGATAGCCCAATCGCATTCCGAACCGGCCGGACAAAGTCGCTCTCGTCATCGCAGCCTCGGATTGGACAGGACGGCGATGATGTCGGCGGCCGTGATCAATGCCAGGTAACCCAGGCAGAAGATCATCGCGCATGTCTGGATCAGCGGCAGGTCGCGGGTCGAAACGGCATCGACCATCAGCTTGGCGATGCCGGGATAGTTGAAGATGGTCTCCACGATGATCACACCGCCGAGCAAATACGATAGCGAGAGTGCGACCGAATTGACGATGGGGCCAAGCGCATTGGGCAGTGCGTGCCTCAGCACCAGCCGGGGGCGCGAAGCGCCCTTGAGGAGAGCCATCTCGACATAGGGCGTGTTCAACGTCTCGACCACGGCGGCGCGCGTCATGCGGATCATCTGTGCCGAAACGCCGAATGTGAGCGTTACGACCGGCATCGCGTAGGTCCGCATCAGGTCATAGAACGACTTGACCTCGTTGGTGAAAGACAGTGCCGGCAGCCATTTGAGGTAGACTGCGAACAGCAGCACCGCGAGGGTTGCGATCATGAACTCCGGCACCGAGATGATGCCAATGGTCGCAACTGTCACGATGCGGTCGTAAAGGGTTCCGCGCCACATTGCGGCGGTGATGCCAAGCGTCAGGGCGAGCGGCACGGCGATCGAGGCGGTCAGTCCTGCAAGCATCATCGTGTTGGCGAACCGTCCGCGTATCAGATTGGCGACCGGGACGTTATTTGCATAAGACGTGCCGAAATCGCCCTGGACGAGCCCGGCCATCCATCTCAGGAATCGGATGATCGCGGGATCATTGAGATGCATGGCCTTGCGCAAACCCTCGACGGCTTCGGGCGTCGCGGACTGCCCGAGCAGGATCGTGGCTGTATCGCCGGGCAAAAGTGCGGTGGCAAAGAAGACGGCAAAGGAAACGATCACGAGCGTAATCAAGGCGATGAGAAGCCGCTTCACCACAAGTGACGTAACTTGTCTTCTCACGCTCGCGCTCCCGCACCACGCCGGGTTTGTTCAGCCCATGGTTCCGATGTCGGGAGCCAGAGCAGGCACCTCGCTATGCGCCGGTCAGGCGGTAAGCCAGACGTACTCGGCGAAGGCGTAGCCCATCATACCGCCGAGCGGGTTGGGCTCCAGTCCCTTCAGCTTGGCGGTGATGGCGTCCACATTGGAGATGTAGGCCGGAATAATGGTGCCCGCTTCTTCCGAAACCAGCACCTGCATCGCGTTGTAGATCTCGCGGCGCTTGGCCTGATCGAGCGAGCCGCGGGCCTCGAGCAGCATCTTGTCGAATTTTTCCGAGCTGAACCGGCTCTCGTTCCATGGCGCATCCGACTTGTAGAGCAGGGAGAACAGGATGTCCGGCGTCGGACGAGGGTTGATGTTGCCGAAGTGGATCGGTGCCTTCAGCCAGTAATTGCTCCAGTAGCCGTCGGAGGGCACGCGCTTCACATCGAGCTTCATACCGATCTGGGCGGCCGTAGCCTGAATGATCATGGCCATGTCGATCGCCGAACCGGCCGCATCGGAGGTGATGACCTCAATGGTCTGACCGAGCACGCCAGCTTTCTCGAAATGGAATTTGGCCTTGTCCGGATCGAACGATTTAGGCTTGAGCGCCGCGTTGTGGTAGAAGTTGGCAGGCGACACGGGTTGATCATTGCCGACGACGCCGAAGCCGCGCAGCGCCGATTTGACGATCTGCTCGCGGTTGACCAGGTATTTCATGCCCTCCACGAAATCCCGGTTGTTGCCGGGCACCATGTCCATGCGCATGTTCAGGTCGGTGTACGTGCCCGACGTGGTCGTGGACAGCGCGAAACCAGTCCGACCTTCGAGCAGGCGCACCGATCGCGGGTTGATCGACGCAGCGAGTTGAATGTCGCCGGACAGCAGGGCATTGATTCGAGCGTTTTCATCAGGAATGGCGAAAAACTCGAACGAATCGACGTTCGGACCGCCTTTGAAGTAGTTGGGATTTCGCACGCCGATCGAGCGCTCGCCGGGTTCGAATTTCTGGCACTTGAAGGCGCCGGTCCCGTTACCTGAGGAGAAATCGGTCGTGCCGTCGGCCACGATCATGAAGTGATGCATGGACAGGATCGTCGGGAGATCCGCGTTGGGGCTCGCCAGGGTAACCTCGACGGTGTTCTTGTCGACGGCCTTGAAGTCGGTCATTTGGGAAGCGATCGCCGCGACTTTCGAACCGGTTGCTTTGTCCCGGTGGCGCTTCAGCGAGAAGATGACATCGTCGGCGCTGAGGTCCTTGCCGCTATGGAAGGTGATGCCCTTCTTCAGCTTGATCGTCCAGGTTTTGGCATCGGCGCTCTCGATCGACTCGGCGAGCTCCATCTGGGGCACGCCAGCCTGGTCGAGGAATGTCAGGCGATTGTAGAAGGAGCAGCAGCGCACATAGTCGGTCGAGAGCGAGGCTTTGGCTGGGTCGAGCGTGTCGGCGGTCGAGGAGGACCAGGCCGCCGCCTTCAGAGCGCCGCCTTTCACGGGTGTCGCCGCCACCGCTTGCGACGCGCGGCCGAAGACCGCGCTGGCGGCAGCCAGTGCCACGCCATTGGCGAGCATGAACTTCAGAAGGTCGCGGCGCGAAGCCCCGCGCCGAATAGCGCTCTCGACCATGGCGTCGTCTGAACAGGACCAGTTCCTCGTCGTGTCGCTCATGTCAATCCCTCGTCGCTGGCTAAGGCTATGGCTCATGCTGCGGTGAGCGGCAGATTGTTCTGTCGCACGATTGTCGTGGGTGCCGGCCCGGTCCCGTTAAAACGACCAGGCCGCAGCACCCCTTAAGGACTGCATTCTTTCCCGCGATCGAAGTCTCGCAGGATAGTCCCGCGGCTGTGTCCGAAAAAACCGCGGGCCACGGCACAAAATTGCGAAGATGCCTCGGTTTCTAGTATTTCGGACCAGCTTGCAGCCGGCTCATTATGCATGCCTACTAATGTTGCAATGCGGCGCGAACTTCGGCATCGGCCAGCGTGTCATCAAGCGTCCTGGCGGTGCGTTCGATGATGGCTTCGATATCGGACTCGGAGCAGCAGAGCGGCGGGGCATAGCCCAACACGCCCGTCGGGAAGGCACGGATGACAAGGCCGTTCTTCCAGGCGCGGTCGAAGATGCGCTTTGCCGGTTCGGCCGCGGCGGGAAGTGGCGTCTTGCGTTGCTTGTCGGTGACGAGTTCGATGGCGGCGAGCATGCAACGGCCCCGCACATCTCCGACAAGGGGGTGATCCCTTAGCGACTGAAGGCCCGCCATCAGGCGTGCACCGGCCTTTGCGCCATTCGCAAGCAGGCCGTTCTCGTAGAGGCGCAGCACTTCGAGGGCTACCGCGGCACTGACCGGATGCGCGGAGTAGGTATAACCGTGGCCAACTGCGCTGGAGCCCGCCGCATCGGCGATCGTGTCGTAGACGTGATCCGACAGGAAAACCGCGCCCATTGGCACGTATCCAGAAGTCAATCCCTTGGCGACGGTCATGAGGTCCGGGACGATCTCGTCCTCGCTGCACGCGAAAAGCGGTCCGGTCCTGCCGAACCCGGTAATCACCTCGTCCGCCACGAAGAGGATGCCATATGCCCGGCACCGCGCGCGCATCGCTTTCATCCAGCCTTTGGGCGGCACGAGCACGCCGCCTGAGCCCTGGATCGGCTCGGCATAGAATGCGGCGACGCGCTCCGGGCCTCCGATCTCCTCGATCTTCGCATCGAGGGCAGCCAGCGAGGCGGCGATGATGGCGCCTCCATCCTCTCCGGCTGGGTTGCGATAGACATAGTGCGAGGGAATCCTGTGCTGCCAGCTTAGCGGCAAGCCGAACCCGGCATGGAAAGAGGGCAGGGCGGTCAGCCCGGCGCCGACGGTCGAGGACCCGTGATATCCCTGTTCGACGGTGATGAAATGCTCTCGCTGCGGCTCGCGGCGAGCGTGCCAGTAGTAACGGATGAAGCGGACCGTGCTGTCGACTGCGTCCGAACCGCCGAGCGTGAAGTAGACGTGGTTCAGGTCACCGGGAGATCGCTGCGCCAGCTCTGCTGCAAGCCGGATCGCTGGCTCCGAGCCGAGGCTGAAATAGCCCGTTGCGTAGGGAAGCTCCTGCATCTGCCTGGCCGCGGCCGCAACGATACTCTCGTGCCCATAGCCGGCATTGACGCACCAGAGCCCGGCAAAGCCGTCGACGAGCTGATGTCCGGAAGCGTCCGTCACGATCGCTCCCCTGGCCGACTTCAGGACTCTAACGCCGGTCGCCTCATGCCCCCGGTAGGATGCGACCGGGTGGACGAGATGAGCCCGATCGAGTTCGATGAGTGAATTGCTGAGCATCAAAGTCTCCGTTTATCCGAAAGCCTGGCTGGCGAGGGCGAATGCCGTGGCTGGCGCGCGGCCGCATCGCGCAACGACAGGGCGCTGCATGGCAATGCCCTCGTCCACCTGGACGAGACCCTTGTCCGAGAGCCAGGCTCCCAATTGGGAGGCCTCGGAAGTATCCACGCGAACGAAGCGTCCTTGCCGCCCGGCCATGAAATAGGCGAGCAGAGCCGTCGCCTCGTCGGCGTTCGCGGCCACGACAGGGCCGATCACCTCAGCTCTGCCGAAGGCGCGCAGCGCCGCAAATCCAGTTATCCTTTGGCCATCACCGAGCACCGCGAGGCGACCGGCCTTCGCAAGAACACGAAGCAGATCTTCCCGGTCTGCACAGTACGCACTTCTGTCGAGTTCGATGATCTCGGAGATATCGCGCGGCTCTGCCGGCCGGACATTGGCAGGCGGGGTGACACGCAAGACCAGTCCCTGATGCTGGACGATCGTTCCGGTCCGGCAAAAGCCGAGTTTCTGATAGAGCGGCAGGCCTTCGCCTGTTGCAACGAGCCTCAGCGCGCGCGATCCCGCCAGCGCGATGGCCGCCTCCATGAGTTGGCGGCCCAATCCGCGCCCGCGAGCGGATTCATCGACGATGACCATGTTGATGGTTGCGACATCCCGCTTGTAGGGCGTCATCAGAACCGTCCCGACAACGGTTGAAGCATTCGCATCGAACGCGACGAATCCCGCGCTCAGATCGAGTGCCAGTCGCCAGTCGTCGAGGCGATGCGGCCATTTGGCTTGACGTGAAAGGCGTAGCGCATCTTCGAGATGTTCGGGGCGGAAGGCGGTGAGCGAGATGTTGCCCTGGGTCATTGACTCGTGTTCCTGTCCGGCACCAGTCTCGTATTTTGGCGATGTGCAGATCGTCTGAAGGCCGCCGCGCGAACGATATCTTCCACCGCAGCCGGCGGAAAAGCCGCATCTTATGCCGCATAGGCGCTCTATTGTTGCGGCTCTGACATTGCGCGAGCGCACCAGGACGGGGATGATGAGCCAATTTCGCCCGAAATACGTGACCTTCGATTGCTACGGCACGCTGACGAATTTCCAGATGGCGGAAGCGGCGCAGGATCTCTATCGCGCGCGCCTACCCGAACTGCAGATGGCTGCACTCGTCAGGGATTTTGCGGCCTATCGGCTCGACGAGGTTCTCGGCGACTGGAAGCCCTATGCCGACGTGATCCACAACGCGCTGGAGCGCGCCTGCAAGCGCAATGACGTCGCCTTCAAGGCCGAGCATGCGCAGATGGTTTATGACCGCGTGCCGAGCTGGGGACCGCATCCCGACGTTCCTGCCGGGCTTTCCACGGTTGCCAAGAAGATTCCGCTCGTCATCCTCTCTAACGCCATGAATGCGCAACTTCCTTCGAACGTGGCGAAGCTTGGGGCGCCCTTTCATGCCGCGCTCACGGCCGAACAGGCTCGATCCTATAAGCCTCGCATGAAGGGCTTCGAGTATATGTTCGATACGCTGGGCTGCGGGCCCGAGGACGTGGTGCACTGTTCCTCTTCCTTCCGTTACGACCTGATGACCGCTCATGATCTCGGCATCAAGAACAAGGTATGGGTCAATCGGGGACACGAGCCTGCGAACCCCTACTACGGCTACGTTGAAATCAAGGACATCGGCGGCCTGCCGGGCGTGTTCGGACTCTGAGCCGGCGGGATCTGCGGTGAAATACGTCTCCTACTGGCACGATACCGCACCAAGCTTCTCAGGCGGTGCCGAAGGTCCCGCCGAGGGGCACTATGACGTCGCGGTGATCGGTGGCGGCTTCACGGGCCTGGGAGCTGCGCGCCAGCTCGCGAAGGCAGGAACCAGGGTCGTTGTTCTCGAAGCAGACCGGGTAAGCAGCGGAGCATCGGGGCGGAATGGCGGGCATCTCAACAACGGTCTGGCCCACAGCTATCTTGCCGCCAAGGTGGAGTTGGGGAAGGATCGAGCCATCGCGCTTTACCACGCGCTCGATGCCTCAATCGACGCGCTAGAGGCGCTGATCGCGGAGGAGGGCATCACGTGCAACTTCCGCCGTGCCGGGAAGCTGAAGCTCGCCTCCAAGCCGAAGCACTTCGATGTTATCGCGCGGAACTTCGAAGCGGTTCATCGCGAGGTGGATCCAGAGACCGCGTTGCTGTCCGCTCAGGACCTGAGTTCGGAGATTGGCTCGCCTTTCTTTGGCGCGATGCTTTCGAAGAAGAGCGCGATGATGCATATGGGGCGCTACGGCATTGGGCTGGCCGAGGCGGCCAAACGTCGCGGTGCCATCATCTTCGAGAAGGCTCCGGTCACGGCGCAGGTGCGGGAAGGATCGCGCCACCGCCTGACGACGTCTCGTGGCAGCGTCACCGCCGATCAGGTGCTGCTGGCGACAGGCGCCTACACCACAGCGAACTTTCCCTACTTCCGTCGCCGCATCGTCACCGTCGGCAGCTTCATCATCGCGACACGGCCGCTGGATGCGGCCGAAATCGCGGCCACCATGCCCGGCAACCGCACTTGCGTCAATTCGATGAATGTCGGCAATTATTTTCGGCTGGCACCGGATAATCGCCTGATTTTCGGCGGCCGTGCGCGCTTCTCAGCGACGTCGGATCAGCGTTCCGACGCAAAGAGCGGCGCGGTGCTCGTTGACAGTCTCACGCGAACCTTTCCGCAACTCGCCGGCATACCGATCGACTATTGCTGGGGCGGGCTCGTCGACATGACCAGCGATCGCTATCCACGCGCCGGCTATCGGGACGGGCTATGGTATGCGATGGGTTATTCCGGCCATGGTGCGCAGCTGTCTACTCATCTTGGCATGATCATCGCCGATGCGATGCTCGGACGCGAAGATCAAAACCCGATGAAGGGCATCGACTGGCCTGCAGTGCCCGGCCATTTCGGCCAGCCATGGTTCCTGCCGCTGGTGGGAATATACTACAAGATGCTTGATCGCATTCAGTAGTCGGAAAGGGACGACCGCGGAAAGGCTGCCTGGACGTGCGAGAGGGCGCGGAGATGCGCCCCCTCCGTTTCGTCACCGCCTAGCTCAACCCACCGATATGGAAGGTCTTCATCTCGAGATATTCCTCGATCCCGGCCTGGGCTCCTTCGCGCCCCAGGCCGGATTGCTTGATACCGCCGAAGGGGGCCACCTCCGTCGACACCATGCCGGTGTTGAGACCGACCATGCCAGCCTCAAGTGCCTCCGCAACACGCCAGGATCGCTTCAGATCTCTGGTGTAGAAATAAGCCGCGAGCCCGAAGGGCGTCGCATTTGCCATGGCAATCGCCTCCTCGTCGGTCTCGAAACGGAAGAGAGGGGCGACTGGACCGAATGTCTCCTCGTGCGCCAGCACCATATCGGTGGTTGCCTCGGTCAGTACGATCGGTGCGGTAAATTGCGGACCCTTGGGCAGCGTCACCGGTTGCGCGGCGATACGGGCGCCCTTGGACAGTGCGTCGGCGACATGGCGGTTGATCTTGCTGATCGCCGCCTCGTTGATCATGGGTCCAATCGCCACACCCGGCTCGAGGCCTGATCCCACCTTCATGTTTTCGACACGGGCGACGAGCTTCTCCGCGAACGCATCATAGACGCCGGCCTGTACCAGGATCCGATTGGCGCAGACGCAGGTCTGGCCGCCATTGCGGAATTTTGACATGATCGCACCCTCGACCGCGAGGTCGAGATCGGCATCGTTAAAGACGATGAAGGGCGCATTTCCGCCGAGTTCAAGGCTCACCCGTTTGACGCTGTCGGCAGCGCCGCGCATGAGCAGCGAGCCGACGCGCGTCGAGCCCGTAAACGAGATCTTGCGCACGGTTTCGTTGGCAATGATCTCCGCGCCAATTTCTGTCGGCAGGCCGGTGAGTATATTGATGACGCCCGCGGGAATGCCGGCGCGCTCGGCCAGCACCCCGAGAGCCAGCGCCGAATAGGGCGTGAAATCCGACGGCTTGATCACGACGGTGCATCCGGCTGCGAGCGCCGGAGCCACCTTGCGCGTGATCATGGCGTTCGGGAAATTCCAGGGCGTGATGATTGCGCACACGCCCACCGGCTCCTTGAGAACGACGATACGCCGATCGGGCGTTGGCGAGGGGATTGTCGTGCCGCCGATACGCCGGGCTTCTTCCGCGAACCATTTGACGAAGGAGGCGCCATAACGGATCTCGCCCTTGGACTCGTCCAACGGCTTGCCCTGTTCGAGCGTCAGAATGCGCGCCAGATCGTCCAGATGCGCGATCATGAGCCCATGCCAGGCTTCCAGAAGTGCGGCGCGCTCGGCGTTGGTCTTCGCACGCCAGGTGGTGTAAGCCTTGGTTGCAGCGACAACTGCGGCGCGCGTGTCGTCCCGTCCCATATTCGGTACGGTGCCAAGAATGGTCTGCGTTGCCGGGTCGATCACGTCGATCGTCGCTCCCGAGAGTGCCCCCAGCCATTGGCCGCCGATGAGGCCCTGTTGCCGGAAGAGATCCTTGTCGTTCAGCTTCTGCATCGGATGATCCTTGTCGATCAGGAGAGACGGGAAAGTACGGCCGCGGTGATCGCCTCGGTGCGCTCCTTGCCGGGAACCGTGCCGATGCCATGGGACGTGGTGGCCGCCAGCGCCGTCATGACGCGTGCTGCGGCGTCGCTCTCGCCAAGATGTTCGAGCATCAACGCGCCGGACCAGATGGCTGCGATCGGATTGGCCGTGCCGAGATGGGTGATGTCGGGGGCTGAGCCGTGAACGGGTTCGAACATCGATGGAGCGCCGCGCTCCGGCTTGATGTTGGCGGAAGCGGCAAAGCCGAGCCCGCCCTGGATGGCGGCGCCGAGATCGGTCAGAATGTCGCCGAAAAGGTTGGAGGCCACGACAACGTCGAGGCTTTCCGGCGCCATGACCATGCGTGCGGCGAGCGCATCCACGTGGTAGCTCGTGCATTCGACATCCGGATAGTCGGCGGCAACCAGCCGTGTCACCTCGTCCCAGAAGACCATCGAGTATTTTTGCGCATTCGACTTGGTGACCGATGCAAGCTTTCCGCGTCGCTTGCGCGCCTGGTCGAAACCGTATCGCAAGATCCGCTCCACGCCGGCGCGCGTAAACACCGAGGTCTCGACGGCGATTTCGCCGGAGGTGCCCTGATGCACGCGCCCACCGGCGCCCGAATATTCGCCTTCGGTGTTCTCCCGGATGCAAAGGATGTCAAACTCGGTTGTCTTCAACGGGCCGTTGACGCCCGGGAGCAGGCGGTGCGGCCGGACGTTGGCATATTGCGTGAACCCCTTGCGTATCGGCAGCAGCAAACCGTGCAGCGACACGGCATCGGGCACCTCCGCCGGCCAGCCGACTGCGCCAAGCAGAATGGCATCGAACTTCCCGAGCGTCTTGATGCCATCGGCAGGCATCATCGCGCCGGTTTCCTTGTAATAGGCGCAGGACCACGGATATCGCGTTCCACTGAGCGCAAAGTCCGAATGCCTGGCAGCAGCCTCGAGCACGGCCCAAGCGGCGTCCGTCACGTCGCGGCCGATGCCGTCGCCGGGAATGAGAGCGATCGCGTAGTTCTTCATGTCAGCCCCTGGATGTGGATGAGCACGCTCTTCGAGCGGCGATTGGCGTGATAGGCTTCGCGGCCGAGATCCTTGCCGATGCCGGACCGCTTGTAGCCTCCCGTCGGCAGGATGTGGTCGCGTGATCGGCCGTAACGATTGACCCAGACGGTGCCAGCAGGAAGTGCGCGCGTGATCCGCATCACGCGTGAGACATCGCGAGTGAAAAGTCCGGCGGCAAGACCGTAGGTCGGGTGGTCGGCGAGCGCCAAGGCTTCTTCCTCGGTCACAAATGTCTGAACCGTCAGCACGGGTCCGAAGATTTCTTCGGCGATGGCGGGAGAGGATTGATCCACCTTCGCAAGCAGCGTCGGCTGATAGAAATAGCCCTGGCCTTCCATCGAGTCGCCGCCCGCCAGACATTCGGCCCCCTTTGCGCGGGCTGCTCGCACGATCGTGTGAATCCTCGATCGCTGTTTCTCGGAGATGATCGGGGAATAAGTCGTTGCGGCATCCCATGTCGGACCTGCGCGAACGACCTGCATATGGGCGATGATGGCTTCAACGAGCGGCTCGGCCACGACGATGTGGGCGATAAGCCGCGATCCGGCGACACAGGCCTGCCCGGCATTTGCGAGGATGCTGCCCGCAATCGCGGCGGCAGCCTGATCGAGATCGGCATCGGCGAAGACGATCTGCGGGCTCTTGCCGCCGAGTTCGAGCGTCATCGGTTTGATGCCCGTGCGCGCGATATTGGCCATGATGGCGGCGCCCGCGCCGGTCGATCCGGTGAAGCTCACTTTTGCGATGTCGGGATGTCCGGTGATGGCCGCACCGGTCGTCAATCCGTCGCCGAGCACGACGTTGATGAGCCCTGCGGGCACGCCTGCCTTCACCGCCAATTGTGCGAGAAGGATGGACGAGAACGGCGTCATCTCGGACGGCTTCAGCACGACTGCGTTGCCCGCGGCGAGGGCCG
Source organism: Bradyrhizobium sp. UFLA05-153 (assembly GCF_054185185.1). NCBI lineage: Bacteria > Pseudomonadati > Pseudomonadota > Alphaproteobacteria > Hyphomicrobiales > Nitrobacteraceae > Bradyrhizobium > Bradyrhizobium sp. UFLA05-153. The sequence continues at coordinate 90,146 of NZ_JBBIAM010000019.1, read as the reverse complement.
GCCCGAGCTTCCAGCCTGCCATGGACAGGGGGAAATTCCAGGGTGTGATGGCGCCGACGACGCCGTAGGGCTCGGTCATGATCATGCCGAGATGCTCGTCGTCGGTGGGCACCAGGTCGCTGCCTTCCTTGTCGGCGAATTCGGCGAAGAAACGGATTTGCTCCGCGGCGACCGCGATGTCTCCCGCGACGAGTTGACCGACCGGGCGGGTGGATGAAGCCGCCTCGATCCTGGCGAGCATCTCGGCTTCGCGCTCTATGAGATCGGCCCAGCGCTTGAGGACGCTGGCTCGTTCGCGCGGCCGCACGCCGCCCCAGTTGCTGGTCTTCAGAGCCTTTCTGGCGGTTTGAACCGCCTCATCCACGATGTTCTCCGAGGCTATGGGACAGTCGGCGTAGAACGAGCCGTCCGAAGGGCGGCGCAGCGGAAGCAGACCGGAAGACTCCCGCAGCCGATCGCCGATGAAGTGGCCGACCGGCAGCGAGATCTGATCTGGGTCGAAGCTCAGGCTCATGACACCGTGACGTAGATCTTGCGGACGGTCTCGATGGTCTTCCAGACGCCCGTAAATCCCGGCTTCATGACGAAGCTGTCGCCAGCTCTGAACGTGATCGGATCGCCGCCGTCCGGCGTGATCTCGACCACGCCTGCGAGGATGTGACAGAACTCGAAGGTCTCTTCCTTGATGGAGCGCGTTTCGCCCGGGGTCGCTTCCCATACGCCGGTATGCACGAGCTCACCCTTGGCCATGTCTTGCGCCCAGGTCTTGTAGTGGGGCGTACCGGCAATGAGCCGCTCCGGCGTCGGGCCGGACTCTTTCGGGGCGAAAGTCGGATTGGGATCGATCAGTTTCAGAAGCAATTGGAACTCCTCTCAGTAGCCACGTGTGCGATCAACGAGCCCGATGAGATCGAGGCCCGCCTCATATCGCTTGATGTTGTCGATGACCGCGCGCGCTGCGGTGTCCGCCTGGGTTGCGCTTGCCACATGCGGAGTGAGCATGACTTTCGGATGGCCCCAGAAGGCATGATCGGCAGGCAGAGGCTCGGGTTCGGTGACGTCGATGACGGCGCCGGCGAGTTGGCCGGCATCCAGAGCGGCGAGCAGCGCGAGGTGATCGAGCTGGTCGCCACGCCCCGCATGGACGAGGGCTGCGCCTTTCGGCAACCGCGCAAAGAGCTCATGATTCAGGATCCCCTGCGTGGCCTTCGTGAGCGGCAGCAGGCAGATGAGGATGTCGGTCTCAGCGAGCATCCGGCTAAGTCCAGCTTGGCCGCTATATGTTGCGACGCCTTCGATCGTCTTGTCCGATCGGCTCCAGCCGCTCAAGCGAAAGCCGAAAGGCTTCAGGCTCTCCAGCACGGCCCGGCCGAGCACGCCAAGCCCGAGCAGTCCAACCCGGCGATCGGCAGCCTGCTTCTGCGGCAGAGCCCGCCACTCGCGTTGCCGCTGCAAATCAAGATAGGCAGGGAGGTTGCGGTGGAGCGCCAGCACCGCGAGGGTGACATACTCCTGCATCATCCGGATGATGCCGTTTTCCACCATCCGGACCACCTTCACCTCGGGCGGGATCGCGTTGAGCGGAAATTGATCGATGCCGGCCCCGACTGAAAACAGGACTTCAAGGTTGCGGTACCGTTCGAGGGTCTCCGTCACGGTCCAGCTGATGATATAACGCACGCCGTCGGGATCGACCGTGGCCGGGCCGATCGCGAAGGGCAGGTGCGGGAGCTCGCGAGCGAAGGCCTCACGGAAAACGGCTCCGCGCTGTGCGTCGGAATTGAAGAGAAATGTCATTTGGTCAATGTGGACGCGCGGAGGGTGGCGAACTCGCCGGATTGAACCAAGCTATCGGATCGGGATTCCATCCGGTGCCGAATGCGACCGCGATTTGGTGGATTGTTTCGTTGGACCGCCGTTCTGAAACTTAATCTGCGGCGAGGCTCGGTCTATGCTGATCGCGCCCGGAGCTGAAGCGAGCTCGGAGCAGCCACTCGACCGATGTCAGGCCGACCAGAGGGAGACATGAAGCCCCGCACGACCGGTTCGCTCACGATCGATGCTTTCGATGCGCGCGCGGTCGACATCGACACGGTCGGGCTCGAACAGCTTTACACCCTTTCGATCGGCGTAGGCTGGCCGCACCGGCCTGAGGACTGGCAGTTTCTGCGTGATATGGGCCACGGCATCGTGGTTCACGATGAAATCGGACGGGTGCTGGGATCGGCCATGTGGTTTCCTCATGGGACAGAGTTCGCCACAGTCGGCATGGTTATCACCTCACCCCGCCTTCAGACGCGTGGCACGGCACAGTGGCTCATGAAGCGCGTTCTGTCCGCGTGCAGGGGGCGCGATCTCCGCCTCAATGCCACGCGCGCAGCGCGCAAGCTCTATCTCTCGCTCGGCTTTCGTACCGAGCGAACGGTGTTCCAACGTCAAGGCGAGGCGCGACGCTCCGGCGAGATGCCGCGTCCTTACGAAAGAGCCGAGCTGCGTCGTCTGGACGAGCGGGATCTGCCGGCCGTCGCCGAACTCGATGCGCAAGCGTTCGGCGCCTGGCGCCTCACGCTGCTTGCTGCTCTGCTACCGCAATCCGTGGGGTTCGGGCTCTACCGGAACGGTCGTCTCGCAGCCTTCGCGCTCTGTCGCCCGTTCGGGCGCGGGCATGTCGTGGGGCCGCTGGTCGCGTCAAACGACGAGGACGCGATCATAGTGATCGCACCGCATATCGCCGCCCATGAAGGAGAGTTTCTGAGAGTTGACACGCACATTGCCGAGGGCGAGTTCAGCTCCTTCTTGGCCCGGTCGGGCCTTGCTTTCTTCGACACTGTTACGACGATGTCGCTGGGAGGAGACTTTCGTGATCCGAATACCCGCTATGGAATGCAACCCGTAACTTTCGCGCTCGCAAGCCAAGCGCTCGGCTAAGCCCGATCATTGAGCGTTTCCGCCATGCGCAGGAGGCGCCGTGTGCACGGCGGGTGCACTGGAAGATCAAGCAAAAATCGATCGACGGCAAGCGTGGGCTGCCTCTCTCTCTGGAGTGATCTGACCTCCGCAGAGGCTTAGGGCGATCTTGAGAATCGGGCCGCAAGTCGCAAGGACGACGCGATCAAATTGATCGCGTCGTCCTTGCGACAAGCAACACGCCGGATTCTGCCCACTCAATGCGCGCCGAGATAGGCGGCCTGGATACTCTCGTCCGAGCGCAGCCGGGCAGCACTGCCTTGATCGACGATCGTTCCGTTCTTCAGCACATAGCCGCGGTCGGCGATTGCCAACGCCATATGGGCGTTCTGCTCGACAAGCAGGATGGTGACACCACGCTTGTTGATCGTCTCGATAATATCGAAAATCCGCTCGACGAAGAGCGGTGAAAGTCCCATCGATGGCTCGTCAAGCAAGAGTATGCGTGGATGCTGCATCAGCGCGCGTGCCACAGCGAGCATTTGCTGCTCGCCTCCCGACAGTGTACCGCCGAATTGCTTGCGGCGCTCGGCGAGCCGCGGGAACAGCTCGAGCATCTCGGTCATCCGGCTCGCGATATCGGCCTTCGAGCCGACCGTGAAGGCGCCCATTTCGAGGTTCTCGATCACGGTCAAATCGGCAAAGATGCGGCGCCGCTCCGGGACATGCGCGAGTCCACGTCGCACGACATCGTGCGGCGGCACCGATCGGAGGGAGCGTCCGTCCAGCAGGACGTCGCCGGACCGGATCGGCAGCAGGCGCGAGATCGCGCCCAGGGCTGTCGTCTTTCCGGCACCATTGCTGCCGATGAGTGTAACGATTTCGCCCTCGTTCACAACCACCGACAGGTCGCGGATGGCGTGGATCGCCCCGTAGAACACGTCGATGTTTCGAACCTCGAGCAGAGGACGGGCTGGCGATTCCGATGCATCCATCATGATACTGTTTCGCTTTCCGATGTGGCGGTTCGCGCCGCAACACCGCGACCGAGATAGGCTTCAATCACTTTCGGATGCGTCCTGATGTCGTCCGCCCCGCCTTCCGCGATCTTGCTGCCATAGTCGAGCACGACGATATGATCGGAGACGGTCATGACAAGCCGCATGTCATGCTCGATCAGCACGACCGCAATGCCGAGTTCCGAGCGGATCCGCAGGATCAGCGCTTTGGCGTCCTCCGTCTCTTGTGGATTCATTCCGGCTGACGGTTCGTCGAGCAGCAGAAGCTTCGGCTTCGTGGCGAGCGCGCGTGCTATCTCGAGACGCCGCTGCTCGCCATAGGCGAGACTTCCAGCCAGCGCGTCGGCTTTCCCCGTGAGACCGACGAATCCCAGCAATTGAGATGCGTCCGCGATCGCGGAACGCTCCTCATTTCCGTAGGCGCGCGTGCGGAACAGCGCGCCCCAATATCCGGAACGCATATGCATCGATCGTGCGACGACGACGTTTTCGAGGGCCGTCATTCCCGTGAAAAGACGGATATTCTGGAACGTCCGGGCCAGGCCAGCAGCCGCGACCTGATCTGGTCTGAGGCCGACGAGGTCAACACCGTCGAGCAACGCCGCACCAACGTCTGGGCGGTAGATTCCGGTGATGAGGTTGAAGAACGTGGTTTTGCCTGCCCCGTTTGGTCCGATCACCGAAACGATCGATCCGCGCTCGACTTTGAGGGTGACGTTGTCCACCGCGGTCAGGCCGCCGAACGACTTGCGCAGGTTCGACACGTCCAGGAGGAGATTGTCGGTCACGAGGCGCTCCCGGCATTTCCGGCGGAAATCGGACGTCGTTCGGCGGGGACCAGGCCACGCGGTCTGTACAGCATCATGGCGATCAGGATCAGGCCGAAGATCAAGCGCTCGTATTTGGAGGGCTCGAACTGCGTCGGCAGGTTGGCGAAGGACCAACCGAAAATCTCGAATCCAGTCGCGCGCAAGTGGTTCAGTCCGGCCGAAAGCGATTTCAGGACCTGCAGATTGAGGATCGTGACGAGGCCGGCACCCATCATCACGCCACGTATGGAGCCGAGCCCACCCAGCACGATCATCGCAAGAACCCCGATCGACTGATTGAAATCGAAGCTTTCCGGGCTGACGAAGGTCTGCTTCGCGGCAAAGAGGACGCCCATCGTACCCGCGAAGGCAGCGCCGGTCGCGAACGCGATCAACTTGGTCCTCACCAGCGGAACGCCCATGGCCTGCGCGGCGATCTCATCCTCGCGGATCGCCAACCACGAGCGCCCGATGCTGGAGCTGTCCAGCCTGCGATTGGCCAGCACGGCGACGAGAACCAGCGTGAGCACGACAGCATAGTAGATCAACGCCTGCCATTTGAAGGCCGGGGCCGTGGTGGTTGCGAGCGTACCGGCAACCTCCGTGAGCGGCTGCGCGATTCCCGCGATTCCCTGCGGGCCGTTTGTGATGTTCAAGGGTTTGTCGAGGTTATTGGCGAGGACGCGGATGACCTCGCCGAAACCCAGCGTGACAATGGCGAGATAGTCGCCTTTCAACCTCAGCACCGGCAAGCCGAGCAGCGCGCCCGTACCGGCGGCGACGAAGACGGCGACGATCGCGATGACGAAGAACGCATCGCCTTGCAGCGGAAATCCCGTGCCGAGCAATGCGGCTCCGTGGGGAGAGCTGACAATGGCCCACAGGTAAGCGCCAACCGCGAAGAACGCGATGAAACCGAGATCCAGCAGGCCCGCGAAGCCGACCACGATGTTCAGTCCCAGCGCCAGCACCGCGAATATGCCGACCTGAATGGCGACATCGAGATAGAAGGTGTTGCGCATTCCGACCAGCGGCAACGCGCACAGCAACACGAAGGCCAGCACGGGCATGCCGACGCGCGGATCGCACTTGTCGAAGTCGCTGGCTATGAAGAGCGGCGCAAGAAGCGCGAGGAACGCGACGGTGTCGATCAGGCCGTTGCCGGTGAAGACGAGCACGCACAGCAGGGTTACGACCAGCGTGTAGGCGATCAACCACGCGGATCTGCCGGGAAAAAAGCCGTGGGCCATGAATCAAACCTTTTCCGTGGAGGGACGCCCGAGCAGGCCGGTGGGTTTGAAGATCAGAATGAGGATGAGTATGCCGAACGCGAAAATGTCCTTGTATTCGGTCCCTATGGCGTTGTTCGTCAGGATAGGAACGAATGTACCGATCAACATCTCGATCAGGCCGAGCACGATGCCGCCAACCATGGCGCCGGGGATCGACCCGATTCCACCGAGGACCGCGGCGGTGAACGCTTTCAGGCCGGGTATGAACCCGGAGAACGGATCAACTCGCCCGAACTGCAGTGCATAGAGCGTTCCCGCGACGCCGGCGAGCGCGCCACCGATGAGAAATGTCAGCATGACGATGCGATTGACGTCGATGCCCATCAGGCTCGCCGCCATGCGGTCGGTGGCGACTGCGCGGATCGCCTTTCCAAGGCGCGTTTGGTTGACGGTATACCTGAGCCCCACCAGCATCGCTCCGGCGGCAATCAGGATGACGACCGATTTCATTGGAATGCTGTCGTTAGGTGTCAGCGGCAGCGGAATGTCGAAGAAGGGCATCGAGGGGAATGGCCGGATGAATTGGCCGAACAGGCTTTCGACGAAGCGCACGGCGTCCTGCAGGAAGAGGCTGATGCCGATGGCTGTGATAAGCGGCGCCAGCTTTGGCGTGTTCGAACGTCGCAAGGGCCGATAGGCGACCCGCTCGGCGAGTCCGGCGAGTGCGGCTGAGACCGCAGCCGCGACAATCATGGCGAGCGCCAGTTGCAGGACGGGGTGGAGCGGGGAGCCGGCGAGGACATAGGTGAGCAGTTCGACCGCGACGACGGCGCCCACCATGAAGATTTCAGAGTGGGCAAAATTGATCAGGCCCAGGACGCCGTAGACCATCGTGTAGCCGAGCGCGATCGTGGCATAGAGGAGGCCAAGGATGAGCCCATCCGCCAGGGTCGGTGGAAGCAATTCGAGAGCCAACTGGAAGGACATGTCGAAGTTTTCCGAAGAACGCCATTGCGGCGGGCGCCGCGTCTAAGTCGGGGACCGGAAGGGATGGCCGCGGGGCGGAGAGACCCCGCGGCCGTCGTGGATATCGATCGCGACCTGGTCAGGAGCCGCCGGGGGCGGCGACATCGATGATCTTTACGATCTTGTTGGCATCAGCGGACTTGCCAGCTTCGATCACGACATATTTCGCGCTCGCGATGTCGCCGCGATTGTTGAAGGCGATCGAGCCGGTCACACCGTCGAACTTGACCTCGCGAACGGCCGCTGCGACCTGAGCGCGGCTGGGGATGGCGCCGCCCTTTGCCTTCGCGGCGGCGACGATCGCCTCGATGATCACGCGCGCGCTGTCATAGCCGTAGGCGGAGTATACCTCGGGCTCCTTGTTGAACTTGGCCTTATAAGTCTGTGCGAAGGCCGCGGCGGCCGGCATTTGCGACAGCGGCAGCGCCGTCGTCGTAAAATAGGCGTTCGTCATGTTCTCCGGCCCGGCGATCTTTTGCAGGTCGCCGCTGTCCAGGCCGTCGCCACCAAGGAAGGCCGCCTTGAGGCCCTTTTGCCGCATCTGCTTGATGATCAGGCCGCCCTGGGGGTAGGTGCCACCGTAGTAGATGAGATCGGGCTGGTCGACACGAGCGCGATTGAGGATCGACGAGAAGTCGGTCTCATTCTGGTCCATGCCGGTGGACAGGATGACATTGGCGCCGTTCTTCCGAACCGCTGCTTCAAAAGTCTGGGCGATGCCGGAGCCATAGGCCGACTTATCGTTGATGATGTAGACCTTCTTTGCCTTCAACGTCTCGGTCGCGAAATTGGCGCCTGCCGGCCCTTGAACGTCGTCGCGGCCGCAGATGCGGTTCGCGATGGCGTGCGTCGTCTCACGATCGGTAATCGCCGGATTCGTGTTGGCCGGCGAGACCATCGCGAGATTGTCTTTGGCATAGACCTCAGAGGACGGAATCGCCACGCCGGAATTGTAGTGGCCGACGACGCCGAGCACCGCGGGGTCGTTGAGGATCCGGTTGGCGTTGGCGACACCGACGTTCGGCGTGGCCTGGTCGTCCTCCGGCTGGAGCGAGAGTTGGAAGCCCATGTCGGTCAGCTGCTTGCCGAACTGGGCGACGGCCAGCTGAGCGCCGAGCATGATGCCTTCGCCCGCCACGGATTGTTGTCCCGAGAGAGGCGATTGCGTGACTATCTTGATTGCACCTTTGTCTTCCGCGAACGCCGCGCAGGAGAGCAGCATCAGGCCGGTGGTTGCCGCAACTAGCGTCTTCATCAATTTCATGGTGACTTCCCCCTTTTCGAGAGCGCCCGATCGGCTTACCCAGATCGGCACAAACACGCCTGGGATGGGATCATCGATTGGGGGATTTCCGCTGGCTATTTGGCGGCTTGCGTCATCATGACGTTTGCTTATGCTCACGCAGCATCAAATAGCGCCAGAATGTCTGGTCAGAGCGAAAGGCCTTATGCCATCGGTGTCGGGCATTTGGAGAACTGATTGGCGGCAGCTTCGTCCGGCCCGCGGCCGGCCGGGCAGGGTGGGGCGTTGCGAGATATGGCGAGGCTGGTGACTGCCAACGCTCGACGACATCCCGTCTTCCTGCCGATCAGAGCGGCAGTTGAAGCCTAAAAACTGGACATTTGGCGACCGCGCGCTGCGTTGGCGAACGGCGCCAGTTCGGCAATCGCTGTCTTTCTTGTCGGGGGATCTCCGTCGGCCGTGGCATCCAAATCGGTGCGATGATCCACGGGGGATCACTGATCGAGGCGTCTCTGCTTGCGCCGCCGCGGGGTTTCCATATTATGCTTTTGGAGCATCAAATAGCGTCAGGTGCGAATGGTCCAGGCGAAAGTCATTGTGAAATCGGCGGAGGATTCCGCCAGCGAGATGCAGCGATCCTTTGCGGAGAATCTTCGTCTGGCCTGCAGTTACGCGCCATCCGTTTCGGAGGTCTGTCGTCGCCTCGACATCAACCGTACGCAGTTCAACCGCTATCTGCGCGCGGCGGCGCGTCCGTCGCCCAATATTCTCAATCGCTTGTGCGATTATTTTGGGGTTGAAGCGACGGAGTTTCATCTGCCACCCACGCAGTTCGCGCGCATCATATCGCTCAAGCGGCGTACGTCGAAGCCGCGTCCGCCTTACGCAGACTCCATCGACAAGCTGCGCGCGGCGTCGCTGCCAACGCTGCGGGGCTACGTCGGATACTACTACGTGTACTACTATTCGATGAGCTCGCCGGGGAAGATCCTGCGCGGACTCATGCATCTGTTCACGCACCAGAACCAGGTCTACTACCGGCGCATCGAACACTTCTCCGATCCAGAGCGGCGGGGGGCCGCCTACAAGTGCCGATACTCCGGCGCCGCCTTGTTTCTCGAGGATCGGATATTTCTGATCGATTCCGAGACGCTGACCAGCAACGAGGTTACTCAGACCATTCTGTTCCCTTCACGGCGCAACAAGATCGCCCGGCTGACCGGGCTGATCATGGGCGTGTCGTCCGGAAGCCAGCGCAGAATTGCCTGCTCCCGCGTGCTCTTCGAATGGTTGGGCGCGGAGATCGCAATCCGGCCCGCGTTGAAGAATTGCGGGCTGTTTGCGCCCGATGCGCCGGCGATCCCGCGATCGATACGGGACATGATCGACAATACGATGCAGCCGGGCGTACCGCTGTTTTATCCGGTTGACGCATGATGCAGCAGCCGCCGTTCACGACACCGCGCTAAGCGCGACTTGAAGGCGTTTGCCGCGCGTGATCGTGATCCGGTAGCGCCTCGGACAATTCCAGCCAAAGCCGGACGAGCGCTGCCTCGGCCGTTTCCTCGTCGCCATTCTCCACGCCAAGACGCCAGAGTGGGGCGCCGGCTGCGTAAGCGCCGGGTGTGAGGCCGCCTTGCTCGCACTGGCTAACTGCCCGCAACCGACATCCCCTTCGGATAGCAGCATCGAAAGCATCAAGGAGATCATTGTTGCTCGTGATCGTGCCCGCTCCAAACAGCCGTATGACCGCGCCATCCAACTCCGCCAGTGCGGCTGAAACCATGCGTGCGGGCACGCCGGGAGAAATCGTCAGAATCGACACGCGTACGTCGCCGAAACGCCGTGGGCGAAACTGCGGCGCGCCAATCGGGGGTGTGACGGAGCGAAAGGAGTCTGGCGCGAGGGAGTGGCGCTTGACCAGTCCGGACGCCGCGATCGTGCGCCCAGCGAAAGCGAGCCACACGCCGGGTGGTGCGGTGAGGGCCGATTGAAGTGCGAGTGCAAGATTCGACTCAGCGTCGCCGCCCGTGCCGAGTGGGCGCATCGCACCGCTCAGGATAATCGGAAACGGCGCACCCGCCAGAGACTGACTGAGCGCGGCTCCGGTGAAGCTCATCGTATCCGTGCCATGCGTGACGACAGCGCCGTCGCCGGACCAGCCTTCGAGATGTGAAATAATCCGGTTCCAGTGTTCGCGGCCAATGTCGGCGCTATCGACAAGGGGGTCGAACGAGCAGATCGACAAGCGCGCGCCGGGCGGTCCAAGCGTAGCGGCGGCGTCCTCCAGCACGCCCGCGGCTGGCGTCAGTCCGTCGGCAGACCCGCGCATGCCAATCGTTCCGCCCGTGTGAATGAGCAGGATTTCGCGGCAGCGCTCGTCCGACACCTTGGCTTTGCGATCTGCGTCCGCGTCCATTGACACCGCGCCGCCGATGCCGCCGGGGGCGCCCGACATCATGTTTGAAGGCCTGGTCGCGGCATGCCCTGCCTTCCGGCAAGCGAACGGTCAACCAGTTCGCGTGCGACCAGGTCGGTGACGTCGATCAGCATTTTGTTGGTTTCGATATCCGAGATCAGCGGCAATTCGGTGCAAGCGAGAATGACATGATCCGACGTCAGTCTGTCGACGAGGGTCCGAAGGCGTGGCCGCAGCGAGGGATCACGACTGCCGAGACGTTTCACGTCGAGAATGAGGTTGTGCAGCTCCGCAGTATCGGCCGGCGTCTCGATCGCCACGATTTCCTGCAGCGATCGATAGGCAGACCATGGCCCAAGGCTCGTGACCGGAGCGGCACCCAGAAGGGCAATGCTGTCGACGCGGTTAGATGCAACCCAGGCGGAAAGCGCAGACTGGAAGGACACGAATTCCCCTGGCAGGCCAAGCGAGATGATGCGTGGCGCGAACAAGTTGAGAGTATTGCAGGCAACGGCATAAGCGTCCGCCTGCACGGCTATCGCGGCGATCGTTTGCTTGAGGCTGTGCCAGACAATTTCTTCGTTCTCTTGAAGGTCCATCGACAGCCCCAACGTGGGCTCCGACAAGACCACCACCCGCGGGGCGTCGAGATCTCCGCGGAAATCCCCGCCAAAAAGCGTCTGGTTGCGGGCAAGAACTTTGCTCCAAAGATCGATTCCGGCCTCAGGACCAGAGCCCGCGACAATCCCAATTGACGCGCGCGTCGCCCCTTCTGTCGTCGGCTTCATAGTGTCGCCCTTGTTCGTCGAACACACGCGCGTAGAATCTCATTCGCGACCTCCAAGCCAATTTCGCTCTCTGTCGCTTGATGATGCGAAATGATGCTGGAAGCGCGCCAGAGAGCGTTGCGACTCTGGCGTCATAAGGCTTCACAGGCGGGCAGCGTTGCGTACCCAGCTTGGATTGCCGTAGTTTGGCTGGAGCTAGCTCAAATTGGGCCCATGATGGATTGGAGCGAGAGTTCAAGCGTTTCAATAGGTTAGATGGCGGCGTGTGCACCGGGAAATCAAGGAAAATCTATCGAGGGCAAGCATGGGCTGGTCTCTCTCCGTCAGCGCTGCGAACCATGTACGACAGTCGCTACGTCAAAGCCGTCGCGCGACACCTTAGTGAGACGATCGGCACGCGGTCGAGCACCGTGGGGGATCAGCCGCTCTTGATTCGAGCAACCCCATAGGACGGAAGTTCAAAGCTTCCCACCCTGCGGACGAAGGTGCCGCCGCTCTCGAGCCAGGCAGGATTGCGCGCGGCCGCTTCAAAGCTTCCCGGGGCGAGAACATCCACTCTAGCAGGGCCATCGAAGCCCTTGATCTTCACGCGCTGAGTTTCGCTCGAAAGGTTGGCAAGCCAAAGCACTTGGCCGGCCTTGTTGCGATGGGCAAGAGCGGCAAGCTTTAGAGGTGCAGACGAATCCGTATCGATGCGCCTTGCGCCGCTCGCACCGGCAAGACCTGCAATCACATGATAGATCGGGAGCAGTCTGGCGTTACCACCGTCGAACCACGGTTGGGCATGGGCCAATTTGCGATAGATCATCCCTTGCGCGCCAGTGGCAGAGCCGAGGGCCACGGCGTCGACACCGGCTCTCGCGGCCGCCGACAGATAGCCGAGGCTCCATGCGGCGGCAAAGAGTCCGCGCTGGCGCGGATCAATATCGGAGAGACAGATCCGCCTGTTGTCCGGGTTTGGCGCGACCGCTGCGCCATAGGGGTTGTCACGACATGGAATACTGGTCGGGCCAATGTGATAGGGCACTTTGCCGATCATGGCGCGTGCTGAAGCGAAGATCCACGGAAGAGTCTCAAGAGTCTCCATGACCGAGATGTCGTCTGGGGCATGGACAATGGGACAGCCGGTATGTGTGATGAAGTCAAACACGCCCTGGGGGACGGGTTTGCGGTTCAATTCGGTGAAATAGGAGAGCATTCCACCGCCAAGCGTGGCGTCGGGGAAGGAGGCTCGCGCTGCCGTCGCCATTTCCTCGTAGGTGGGCCCCCAGGGCCTCGTTGTGTTGGGCTGAAACGATTTGAGATCGTGCATCTGGGTGACAACAACGGACGCAGGTGTGAGCCCCGCGGCATTCACTGCGCGCGCGATCGCAGCCACTTCCTTATCGGCCGGCTCCCTGGCCGGCAGAATGATCTCGAGTGTGACCGGAGCTCCCGTTTGCCTTGACAGATCGCGGTAGCAGGCAGCAGCTTCTTCCTGTCCTCGCTCGCGTCCATCGATCTGGCAAACGAGCGACTGAGGCTTCGCCGCGGCGATCAGGTCCACGGCCTCGAGCGCCGCCGCGGCTTCCCCCATCGGCACGCCGAGGCCGATTTGCGGAATACGGCCTTTCGTGCCTGCAAGAGTTATCGTCGTATCGGCAGCGGAGGTCCTCGGCCTCGATTTCGGCGGTTTGCCTGAGATGGTGAGGGTGATTGACTGGCTGAAGCTCTTGCCTTTCTCCAGCGTGTACGGCCAGGGATCGAGCAGGGAGCATACATAGGTCTTGTAGGAGGCATCCATCCAGTTTCGATGGTCCTCCATCTCGAATTTGTTTCCCTCCATCAGAACGGTGACGGCAACGCCGGACAGCGGCTCGTGCTTGAGCGAGCGGATTTCGAAGATGGGCTGACCGGGGCTGATGAGCTTCGGGAATTTGCGCCGCTCTTTCTTTCCATTCGTGTGGATGACCTCAACCGGGCGCCCCACCGTTCCCACGAGCGGATGCAGCACCACAAACCCCGTGCGATTGGTGAGGAAGTCAGAAAGGGGCGTTCCTTCGGCCGAGAACGTCAGTGTGCCATTGCTGTTTGCGTCGATCTTGGCGGAATACCGGATCGCCTGATCTTGGTCCTTGCAAATGGCTTGATAGGCGATGGCAAACCCATCCTTGTTCTGGCGGATTTTCAGGTCTTCGATTGCCGGAGCATAGGTGCCCCAGTCCTTGTCGCGCGCGATATAGGAAATTCCTCGCAAGATCTCTTCACCGTAATAGCGGATGTAGCGTAAGGCGCCGTTGTCGAAGACAGCCGAGATGGGACCTGCGGTCAATTCGCGACGTTTGCCTTCGAGAGCTTCGGTTCCGAAGAGCTTGATTGCGCGGCTCGGCTTCCTCTGGGCCATGGCGGCTCCCTCAAATGACCTTGTCAGTTTGTGGATCGATCAGAACGGCGCGGTTCATATCGATGTCGATACGAACCTGTTCGCCCGGCGCTGTGACCTCGTGAGCCGCGAATTCCGCGGTGATGCTGATTCCCCCGAGCGGCATGCTAACCTGCACCCGCGAGCCCGTCGGTTGGACGAGCTCTATAGTCGACGGCAACTGCACGTGACCTGGCGCAGCGCTCGCGCTGGCTTTGGCAATGTGCTGGGGCCTGAGTCCCAAGATTATGGCTTGACCGTTTGGCGCCTTGCGCCCGGTAGGCAGGGTCAGCTTGGTTCCGTCGCGAAGGGTTACCTCTCCGGCCTCGACGGTGGCGGGAAGGAAGTTCATCTTCGGGCTGCCGAGGAATCCGGCCACGAAGCGCGTTGCCGGCCGCTCGAACAAATCGAGCGGCGTGCCGAGCTGTTCAATCCTGCCGTCGCGCAGCAGAGCGATGCGGTCAGCGAGCGTCATCGCCTCGATCTGGTCGTGAGTCACGTAGATGATGGTGCGGCCGAGCTCCTGATGGAGCCGCTTGATTTCAACCCGCATGTCGTCGCGAAGCTGGGCATCGAGATTGCTCAGCGGTTCATCGAATAAAAAGAGCAGCGCGTCGCGCACGATCGCGCGGCCGATCGCGACGCGCTGGCGTTGACCGCCAGAAAGCTCACGCGGAAAGCGCTGAAGAAGTTGCGCAATGCCGAGCATGTCGGCGGCGCGCTTCACACGCTTGTCGATCTGGGCGGACGCAACTTTCCTCGCCCGCAAGCCAAATGCAATGTTTTCATAGACGTTGAGATAGGGATAGAGCGCGTAATTCTGGAACACCATCGCGATGTCGCGATCGCGCGGGCGTGCCCACGTGACGTTCTGTCCGCCGATTTCGACTGTGCCGGCGCTCGCCTCCTCGAGTCCTGCGATGGTACGAAGCAGGGTTGATTTTCCGCATCCCGATGGGCCCACCAGGACCGTGAATTCGCCCGAGGGTACCTCAAGATCGATTCCCTTGACGGCGTGGTATGTGCCGTAGTGCTTGTGGAGTCCGGTAATCTTCAGATCCGACACGAGTTAACCCTTGACTGCGCCCATGGATATGCCGCGGACGAGATAGCGCTGCAGCGTTGCGACGGTGATGAATACAGGAATGGTCCCAAGCACCGACATCGCGGCGATCTTGGACCAGAAATTCGACTGGCCTCCAAAGTAATGCGTGACCTGGACCGTGTAGGTCGTGACCTCGGTGCGGGTGAGCACCAGTGCAAACAGAAAGTCGTTCCAGGAAAAGACGAAGGTGAAGACCGCGGTGGCGAACAGTCCGGAGCGCGCCATCGGGAATACCACCTTCCACAGGACCTCCCAACGATTGCAGCCGTCGATGAGGGCGCTCTCTTCGAGCTCTAGCGGAATCTCCTCGATATAACCCCGCATCATCCAGATCACATAGGGCAGGCTGAAGGCCGTATAGAGGATGATGAGCCCGATGTAGGTATCGACCCAGCCGAGCCAGACATAGAAGAGGAAGATCGGAAATGCGATGGCCACGGGAGGCATCATGCGCTGCGATATAATCCAAACGCCGAGGTTTTCGCCGCCCGTCTTGAAGCGCGCCAGTGAGTAGGCGGCGATGGTGCCGAAGATCATGGCGAAGACGGTTGATACCGAAGAGAGTACCAGGCTGTTGCCGACCGTTTTGGCATCGCCATCCTTGAACAGCACCGCATAATTGTTGAACTGGATGCTCTTCGGATACCACACCGGTGGAAAAGCGAAGATCTCGCCTGGGGTCTTGAACGAAATGGCAAACAGCCAGTAGATCGGAAAGACAAATATAACGACGAGGAACGCTGCCATGAGATAGCGCAAGACGAGCTTCGTCTCCTTGCGGCGATGAAACGGTGCGCCTTTCATTTTGCCAGCCCCATGCGCCGAATAGCCCAGGTCACGATGACGGTGAGAAGCGCGATGACAAGGAAGGCGATCGCCGCCGTATAGCTCGACTCGAACTGCTTGAATCCCTGGACATAGGTGTAGACGGAAATGGTCTCGGTCATCGTGCCGGGACCGCCCGCCGTGAGCGCCCAGATGATGTCGAAGATGCGGAAGAGGTCGAGGCCACGGATCAGAATGGCGATCGACATCACCGGAAAGATTGCGGGGAGGACAACATAGCGGAAGCTGCGCCAGAAGCGCGCTCCGTCGATCTCAGCGGCTTCGGTTAATGAGCGGTCGACATTGGAAAGGGCGGCGAGCAAGATCAGGAACATGAACGGTGTCCACTGCCAGATCTCGCAGAAGATGATGGCGGGATAGACGAGTCCGGGATTGACTGTCCACAGGGCCGGCACAGGGTGGCCAGCGAACCAGCCAATGATCTGGTTGATCGGACCATAGCGGTTATCGAACAGGAGCCGCCATGTGGCGCCGGCGACGATCGGTGAGATGATTGTCGGCAGCACCAGCAGCGAAACCAGAAGCTGTCGTCCGGGCATACGGTCGAGGAACAGGTAGGCCATGGCGAGGCCGAGAAGCAGCTCGATGGGCAGGGCTATGACCATGATAAGCAGTGTGTGGAGGAGCGACTGCCATAGTCTCGCGTCATGAAAGAGCTGGACGTAATTCACCAATCCGGCAAAGGATGTGTCAGTCTCCAGCATGGTGACGCGCATGAAGCTCACCACCAGCGAGAAGATCAGTGGGAACAGGCCGACCAGCAAGAGCAGGAAGACGGCCGGCAAGATCAGCCAGTATTTGAAGTTGCGGTCGGGATGGGCGATGGCGGCCATGGCTGAATTCGGGATACGTTCCGCTTTGGTCTCGTGCCGTCGTCGACAGTGGGCGGAGCCTCTCCCGCTGGAAAGCGGGAGAGGGGAGAGGGAGCGGCGTGCTTATGTTTTCGGATAGGCGCCGGACTCAGCGGCCCATGCCGCATAGACCGGCTTCTGCTTGTCGACGCCGATCTTCTGCGTAATGTCGTTCCACTGGGCTGCTGCCGCATCGAGGATCGTCTTCGGATCGTCGCCCGCCCACAGCTTTGAAATCGCCTGGCGCAAGACCTCCTCATATTTGTCGGTTTGCAGAAGCGACAGATCGAGAAGACCCGTCTGCGAGGCCTGTTTCAAGGCCGCCAGATAGTCCTTGGCATTTGGCCACAGGGCGAGATAGCCAGGATCCGCATAGTGCGCGTCGCGGAACGGATCGCGTAGCGTATAGGGAAGCTGAACGCGCTGGCGGCTCACATCTTCGCTGTTGAGCCACTGGATGAACAGATAGGCGGCGTCCTTGTTTTTCGAGGTGGACGAAATCGACAACGCAAAGCCTGCAGCGAGCTCGGGATGTCCTCCCGGCGGTAAGGCGTAGCCTACCTTGCCTGCGATAGTTGTTTTCGGGACCCAGTTCAGTGCCTCCTGGTCCGTACCATAACCCTCGGCCCAGCGCCCATAGGGTGGCCAGGAGATGGTCATGGCCGATTGTCCCTGCAGGAAAGTCGCGAGATTCTCCACAAAGCCGAACTGCTCCACGCCTGGCGGCATGAACTTGTTCTCGTTGCGCATGTCGGTGAAGACCTTGACGCCGACATCGGAGTTGATCGTGGCCTTCATGGTGTCAGCGTCGAAGAACTTGCCGCCCTCATTGCGGAAGCGTTCCTCGAACATGTACATCGCGTAGGGAGGCTGCCGGAAGAAGGAGGCGCCGTAGATGCCCTTGTCTTTTAGGATGGCCGTAAGACCAGCTCCGACGACATCGAAATCCGCCCATGTCTTCGGTACCGCGAGGTCCTTGCCGGTCTTCTCCTTGAAGGCCTTCTGTACGGCCGGATCCTCGAAGAGGTCGCGCCGATAGTACATCAGGAAAACGTCGCCATCGTCGGGGAAGCCGTAGATCTTGCCGCCCACTTTCATCTGGTTGTCGCGATAGGTCGGCGCAATCGTCTGTAGCTCGGGAGCGTAGCCGTATTTCTCGACATAGGGGTCGAGGACCTCGAGCGCGCCGGCCTGGGCAAGATCGGGCATCCAGGCAGGTATGACGTTGAGAGCGTCATAGGCGCCGGCTCCCGACTTGTAGTCCTGCATGATCTTGGTGAACATCTCGGCAGTCGCGACCTCGACGACCTTCACGTCCATCCCGGTCAGCTCTTTCCACTTCGGACCCGAGAAGTGAGTGGGATCGAGCGACTGCAGCCCTGCCTCCCAGACAATCGTGATCGTGCGCCCCTTGTATTGCTGCGCGGCCTTGACGGCGGTGTCGGCGGCTGACGCAGCCCACGCCGGCCTTCCCATTGTTGCGGCGAGGCCGGCGACCAGACCAATCTTTCCGAAATCACGTCTATTGATCATTATATCCTCCCGTTCCTTGAATGGCAGAGCCTTTCAAATGTCCCTCGCTCGTTAGCGGCGAGGAATTCTCAATGGGCAAATTGGCGGCGATACTCCTCCAGTTTGCGTTGGAAATTCGGTTTCTCGAGTACGGCGCGATTGACGATACCGCTCGGAATCTGCCCGCGCTGAATGTCGAGCACAGCCCTGACATCGGCTGCGCCATTTCCGGCGAAGCACTGATCGGTCCAGCAAAGTGCGTGAGGCGTCACGATGACGTTGTCGAGTGCGAACAGCGGATCGGACGGATCGGTCGGCTCCTGCTCGAATACATCGAGGGCGGCGCCAGCGATCCGCCTTCTCGCCAGAACGTCTGTGAGCGCGTTTTGATCGACAATTGGTCCGCGCGCAGTGTTGATGAAGAAGGCGGTCTTCTTCATCAGGGCGAGGCGGTCTGCGTTCACGAGATGGCGTGTCTCGGCCGTCAGTGGACAGTTCACCGTAACGATGTCGGCGCGGGCGAAGAGGTCGTCGAGACCGACGAGTTCGACTCCCAGCGCGGCCGCCAGCTTGGAATCCGCAAATGGATCATGAGCGATGAACCTCATGTCGAACGGCTTGGCGAGCCGGAACAGTTCGGCTCCGATATTGCCGATACCGATCGAACCGAGCACCCTGCCGACCAGGCCAAAGCCCATATGCTCGCCACGGGCGGCAAAACCCGGCGGACCTTGCCGGGTAAGCTTATCCTTCACCATCAGCTTTCCGGCGAGTGCCAGAATGAAGGTCATGATCGACACTGCGACAGGGCGGCGCACGCCGTCCGGCGTGATCGCCAACGCGATGTCTGCGGCGGTACAGGTTGGCACATCCACCGTGTCATAGCCGACGCCAAAGCGGGCTATGATGCTGAGCCTGCCGTTTTTGGGGGCGCTTTCGGGCGCAAAGCGGTGAGCCAGCAGGATAAGTGCGTCGAAGCCTTCAAGATCGCTGCTGCGCAGAGGGTTGGCGTTGTCCAGATAGGCCATTTCCACGCCGGGGGTCTCCAGCAGAGGCTTCAGATCGAAATCGGGGTAGACGGCCGAGCCGTCGGGTTTCCTGAAGTCACCTGAAAGGGCAACACGGAATGGCGCGTTCATGTCATGCATCCCTTCCGCAAGGTGGTGATTGCGGCGGCCAACGCATCCCGAAGCACCCACACGTCACCCGAATAGCAGCAGAAATCGAAGCCTTGCTTGTAGAGCGATATGCCGACCTCGGTAGTTGGTACCAGGCGGCCGAGTGCTTTCTTGTGCTTCTTGGCGGCCGCAATCGTCTGCTCAACCGCCTTCAGAAATCTCGGATGGTCGAACTGGCCGGGGATGCCAAGCGATACTGACAAGTCGAAATGGCCGACCCACAGGCAGTCGACGCCATCGACGGCGGCAATCTTGTCGGCATTTTCGGCGCCTTCAGCAGTCTCGATTTGGCAGAACAGTGTTGTCCGCTCGTTGGCAGCCGCAAGCTTCTCGGGTACCGGGCCCTGCCCATAGGCATCATGCGCAATACTCAAGGCAACCCCACGTCTTCCGTCCGGATAATATTTCATGCAACCAACGACGGCCTCTGCTTCTGCGGCAGTGCTAACCATCGGGATCATGATCCCTTCCGCTCCAGCGTCGCAGGCGCGCGCAATGTGGTGATATTCCTTTGAAGGCACACGGACGATGGCCGGCAACCCTGCGGCTTCAAAATAGCGTGCAGCACTCTTGACTGTTTCGAAACCGAAGCCCGAATGCTCCAGGTCGAAAAGTGCGAAATCGCAACCCGCTTGTTTGAGGATATGGCCAATTCCAGGAGTGGCAAACTCGACGATGAAATGACCAAGCTTGGCCTCTGGCGTGCGGGTCATTTGCTTAAGTCCGGCACGAGCCATTGTTCATCCTCCCGTTTGGCGTCTGTTGTTCGATCCCTCGGAGTTGAGATCAAACCCATTCGACGTTCTTGTTCGCGATCAGGTTGGCGCTGGTCCTGTCCGCAAACCGTTCATTTGCCCGCCCTCCGGACCTTCCAGTAGAGCTTGCCAACCTGATCGAGGTGCGAGCGCATGCGGGCATCGGCAAGTTCCGGATCGTGTGCCTTGATCGCTTCGAAGATCGCGACATGCGCGTCGAAGGCGACGCGGTTCTGACCGGGATAGCTGAGCGTCACACGCCTTTGGTCGACGAGCCAATCGATGATGGCTCGGTGCATGACCACATAGATGGGATTCTTGGGGATCGTAGCGATCGCGTAGTGAAATGTTATATCCGAGTCCTCAAAGCGTTGAACGTCACCAATGGACTTGTAGTTCGCGTCAAGCGCATCGCTCAGGTAACGGATATCCTTTGCTGTGGCGTTGCGTGCGGCATCACGTGCCAGGCCAGTCTCAAAGAGGGCACGCGCATCTTGGAAATGACGGACGCCGTCATCGTCGGAGAGCAGATATTTGGCACTGCTCGACAGCGACGTCATAACGACTTCAGCATTGGGCGCTGTGACCCGTGCCCGCGAACCCGCCCGGAGATCGACGAGCCCTGCGCGCTGCAGATGAAACAATGCCTCGCGGATGGCTGTCCGGCCAACGCCAAATTCCGCCATGAGCTGACGCTCCGATGGCAGCTCGGCACCAGCCACCAATTCCCGATCGCGTATCCTCTGCTCGAGGATATCGACAACCTGCTCAAAGAGACGCGATCGTTTGAGCTGAGGGGACATTGGTATACCTAGTATACCAGGGCAGGCTAGGTCCTGCTGTTGCCGCTGTCAATAAGCGCCATGATTGACGAAAGGCGTCCGAGGAGATGGGTCCAGACCTCAAGCGCAGCAAAGGCCGACAGCAAGCCTTCAATGCGAAGCGCCACACGCGGATCGGCGGCCTTTCGCAAAGCGGACTAATCAAACCATGGTTGCCTGCGTCGCCAATCGTGCATGATGACCGAACTGCCGTCAGGCCGCAGCTAGCAGGGACGGGACAAACAGCGGGGCCTCTCGACGAACTCGTGGCCATTATCGATTAGAATGAGGCAAGAGGAACGAACGCATTCCGTTGTCTCGGCCCGCCGAACCGAGGGAGCGTTGAGAGCCTGACGCATATGGTAAGATGGTCTTGGCCGACGTCCATCTACGGCAGATTAGGGTGAGGGGCCATCTTTCGCCATGCTGTGCCGCAGCGAAATGCTTTGGCCGAATAAAGATCGAAAGAGGACACGCTCATGCAGTGGCTCAAGGAAACCTTTCATGTCGACAAGCCGATCATCGCCATGTGTCACTTGCAGGCATTGCCGGGCGATCCCGGATATGATGCGGCCGGCGGGATGAGGAGAGTGGTCGAAATGGCCCAAGCCGATCTCGACCATCTTCAGAACGGCGGTGCCGACGCTGTAATGTTTTCCAACGAGTTCAGCCTTCCTTACCTGACCAAGGTACGTCCCGAAACCACCGTGGCCATGGCACGCGTCATCGGCGAGCTCATGCGCTTCATCAAGGTGCCGTTTGGTGTCAACGTCTTGTGGGATCCCATTGCTTCGATCGATCTTGCAGCCGCTACCGGAGCAAGTTTCATCCGCGAGATCATGAGCGGGGTGTACGCCAGCGATTTCGGGCTGTGGAATACCAATGTCGGTGAAACGGCGCGCCACAAGGCAAGGCTCGCCCCGAAGCTCAGGCTTTTGTTCAACATCGTGCCCGAAGCCGCCGCCTATCTGGGCGATCGCCCGATTGCGGATATCGCCCGCTCGACCGCGTTCAACAACCGGCCTGACGCCATCTGCGTATCCGGCCTCACCGCTGGCGCCGAAACAGACACCCAGGTCCTTTCCACGGTCAAAGCGGCCGTGCCGGGCACAGCCGTGCTTTGCAACACGGGTTGCCGGATCGACAATATCGAACGCCAGCTCGCCGTTTCGGACGGGGCAGTCGTGGGATCGACATTCAAGGTCGACGGCATCTTCGAGAATCCGGTCGATCCGGCGCGTGTCAAGGCCTTCATGGATAAGGTCAAAGCGATCCGCTCTGCCTCGCGCGCGGTCGGTTAGGAAATGTTCGCCCGATCCGGCAGCGGTGCCGGCTCGATCCAGATCCGCTGACCCGCAAAGGTCCGGTACCGGACCAGATTGGACCAAAGTGACGATTGACCAACGCAGCCTCACACGCATCGAGGCATGGACCAAAGAGCTCTGCCTGATACCTGGTCTTTCCGGCTACGAAGATCCGGTGAGCGACTACATCCGGGCCACCTTTTCCGACCGCCGCGTCGAGAGTCACGGCGATGCGTTCGGGAATCTGACCCTCACGGTGAAGGGGGCAGACCCCGCTGCTCCATCGGTGATGGTCTTCGCCCACACCGATCAGCTTGGCCTCGTGGTACGGCGGATCGAAGCGAACGGTTTCGTTCGGGTGGAACGGCTCGGGGGCGTGCCCGAACGTGTGCTGCCGGGCCTCCGCTTGGTGATCATGAACCAGCACGGCAGGCAGATCCCCTGCGTCGTCGGTGTCAAGGCACACCATGCCACGCCGCAAGACGAAAAGGGCCAGGTGCTCGGCTATGACAAGCTCTTCCTCGATCTCGGCGCCACATCGGCGGAAGAGGTGCGCGCCCTCGGCGTCGAAATCGGTGCGCCCGTCACGTACTGCCCCTCTTTCGAACGGTTGGCCGGTACCCGTGTGTCCGGAACGGCGATCGACGACCGCGCCGGCTGCGCCGCGCTTATGGACCTCGTGCAGAGACTTCTGGATGAACCCGTTCCCGCAACGCTGCATGCGGTCTTTTCGGTCCAGGAGGAGTTCAATCTGCGCGGCGCCATGCTTGCGGCCGAGCGTCTCAGGCCAGATGCCGCCATTTCGATCGACATCATGGTCGCCTCCGATACGCCTGATCTCGCGGAGCGCGGCGAACTGCAGCTTGGCGGCGGCCCGGCGCTTGGCCTCTACAGCTTCCACGGGCGCGGCACGCTCAATGGCACGCTTGCGCATCCCGCGCTCCTCAATCATCTCGTGGAGACAGCAGGCCGTGTGGGCATGCCGATCCAGCGCAGCGCTCACACCGGCTGCCTGACCGATTCCTCGTACGTTCAGCTCGTGGGTGAAGGAATTCCCTCCATCGATATCGGCTATCCGACACGCTACACGCATGCGCCGATCGAAACCTGCGACCTTGCCGATCTTGAACAGATAGCGGCACTGCTTGCACTGGCTCTGCGCGATATGAAAGCAGGCTTCTCCTTCGAACGGAGGAGATATTCATGCGCCACCTCCTAGGCATCGATATTGGCAGTTATTCCAGCAAAGGCGTCCTGCTTGATGAGGCCGGTACTATTCGGGCAACGGCGCAGCGCAAGCACGACATGCGTGTGCCGGGGCCAGGACTTGCCGAACATGATGCGCTGCAGGATTGGTGGGAGGGCTTTCGCACGCTGAGCCAGCGGCTGATCGTGGACAGTGGGATCAACC
Source organism: Bradyrhizobium sp. UFLA05-153 (assembly GCF_054185185.1). NCBI lineage: Bacteria > Pseudomonadati > Pseudomonadota > Alphaproteobacteria > Hyphomicrobiales > Nitrobacteraceae > Bradyrhizobium > Bradyrhizobium sp. UFLA05-153. Next base: position 66,519 of record NZ_JBBIAM010000019.1, on the reverse strand, counting down.
CGGCCGCGATCGCTGCTGTCGGGTGCAGCGGGATTGGCCCCTGTGCGCTGCCTGTGACAGAAGCCGGAAAGCCGCTACGTCCAGCCATCCTGTATGGCGTGGATACCCGCGCCGAAGCCGAAATCGAAGAGCTCAACGCTGAACTCGGCGCACCGGCCGTGCTGGCCCGAACCGGCAATCCGCTGACGACACAGTCTGTCGGCCCGAAGTTACGATGGCTTGCCAAGCACGAGCCTGACACTTTCCGCAAAACTGCGCGGATCGTCGGGTGTCCTACCTTTATCGTTCACCGATTGACGGGACGGTGGGTCGTCGATCACTACGGCGCGTCCTGCTACACGCCATTCTATGACCTTGCCGCCAAAGATTGGCATGACGAGACCATCGAACGGATTTGCCCGGTCGACTGGCTGCCTGAAATAGCCTGGACAACGGAGATTATCGGCCACGTGAGTTCTGAGGCCGCGCGCGAAACCGGGCTTGCCGCCGGCACGGCTGTGATCGCTGGCACCATCGATGCGGCGAGCGAAGCGATCAGCGTCGGTGTGCAAAAGGCGGGTGACCTGATGATCATGTATGGCACTACGGCCTTCTTCATCCAGGTCAATGCCGATCTTGTCGTCGACTCCCGTTTCTGGGCCGCGCCGTTTCTGTTCGAGAACACCTGGAGCGTCATGGGCGGGCTTGCGACTGGAGGCGGTCTCACCCAATGGTTTCGCAAGGAAATGACCGGACTTTGCGACGAGGATTCATCCTTCCAGACGTTGATGGAAGAGGCTCTCAAAAGTCCGCCGGGCGCAAACGGCATTTTGATGCTGCCCTATTTCAGTGGTGAGCGAACGCCAATCAACGATCCGCAGGCCAAGGGACTGATCTGCGGCCTGACGCTCGCGCACCGGCGCGGCGATGTCTATCGTGCGCTGATCGAGGGAATCGGGCACGCCACCCGGCACAATCTCGACGGCTTTGCCGAAATACAGCCGGCTCGAAGCATTTATGCCGCCGGAGGCGGCGTGCAGAATCCACTCTGGACACAATGCGTTAGCGACATTGCGGACGTCCGTCAGAATGTGCGCCGGCAGACGGTGGGTGCTGCGCTCGGATCTGCCTTTCTCGCAGGAATAGGGTGCGGGATCTTCGTGCCGGAGGATATCGACCGCATTAACCCGATTGTGTCTCAAATCGCGCCGAATGAGGCCAACCGCAATCGCTACGAGGTCGATCACGCCGCTTTCAAAGCGCTTTACGTCAACAACAGAGGTATGATGCGACGGTCCACGGCAAGCTAGTCGATGGGGCCGAAGGGAGCTGGCGTGGCTATCACGAGCGTGGCCGATCGCTTCAAGGACGGGCAACCAGCAAGGGCTGCACGTTTTCGCCACCTGCCATCAGGGGATTCGACGGCTCGAAATGCTCACGCAGCTCTCGCCTCCTGACGAGCGCGCGCGCACTGGCAAATGCATCTTTCAGACTTTCGGCTCGACGGAGCGCGACGTTGAAGAAGGCGTCACCGAAATAGGTCCACTTCGCCTTGTCCTCGCAGCCGAACGACGGATGATCGGCGTCGGCCGCTGTGATGACCAAGACATCGGGATTCGCGAGACGAGGGATGAAGACTCCAGAGTAGCAGGCCGAGATGATCACCACCTTGTGGCGCACGCCGGTCTTTCCGAGCATCTCGGCGAGACGGGATGGCGTGAGCGTTTGCACAAGCCGCCCAGCCTTGATTGCAAGGCCGTCTGGCGAGCCATGCGAGGTGAGAATTAGGAACAAAACGTCTTTCTCGGCGTCCAAGCGGCCGGCCGCAACCTGTAACGACCTGGCCAGCGTTTCGGCCGTAGCGCTGCCACCCTTCTTCGAATTGTACCGCACCTCGATCGGGCCAACTTCGAAACGATCTGCGACGACCTTGGCTGCACCGATCGCCTCGCTTTGAAACACGCCTTGATCGCCAAAAAGGCCAAAGGACACTACGCCGACCTTGTGCGCATCCTCGTTGGCATGCACCGTCGAAATCGAAAGCGTGAGGGCCAAGGCAAAAGCAACGAGTGGCGCACCAGGTCGCCTGATCCAGGACTTCGAGGTGATCGTGTTGAAAATCATGGTGAACCTCGCTTTCGGCTGGCAAAGGGGCAAAGATGTTCCGGTGCTCCGCCTGTTGGGCGACACCCCTTCATGTGCACGGCGTGTGCACCGAGAACCCGAAGAGGCGATTTCCGCTTCCAATTCATGCATATATGGTCCTAGAAGAGCCCAACACCGGAAGCTTGGCCAAAACCAGATTTCTCAATCGGTCCAATCATACAAAGGGCCGAGAGTAGAAATATCTCTCTAAAATGAAAAGCTTAGATCGCAAATTTTCCATTGCGCCCATCATGATGGAGCGGAGCGAGAGTTCAGGTGTTTCAAATGGTTGGAAGTGGGCGTGTGCACGATATGTGCACTGGGAGATCAAGAAAGATCTCATCACAGATAACGTGAGCAGGTCTTCCAATATAGGTAGCGCCGTACTGGAGCGGCGGACGTCGGTTACTTTGTTGGTCGACGATTTCGCCGAGGCGCTGAGTAGCAGAAGCGCCGTTCGCTCTGGCTTGCGCGGAAGGCGAAAAGGCCGCCGGTGGGCAGCGAGCACAGGGCGAACCTAACTTAAGCGGATATCTCTTAGCGGTCTCTCGCACACGCTAGCTGCACATAGAGCGCGGCAACCGACGGAGCGCAGGGGCGCCGCCATAAAAATTCGCTATGGCGGCAGACCGCAGTCGTGCTTCCCCAGCTGACGCACGTAAATCTATTTTTTACCGCTAGCCGCCGCCAAAATCGAAGAAGACCACGGAAGTGGCAGAATTTGGAGGACGCACATTTGCAGCAGCAACGGAGCGGGGACATGACGATCGAGTTGAGCCGGCGGGGATTTTGCATCGGAACGGCCCTTATTGGACTGCAAGCCGTTTCCTCAAGCGCCTTCGCCCGAAGCGAGGATGGAACCGTCAAGCTCGGCCTCGTAGCGCCGATGAGCGGGCCGAATGCCCGCTATGGCGCTTTCTCGCTACGCGGCGCGCAAATGGCGGCCAAGGAAATCAACGATGCCGGCGGAGTCGGCGGGCGCAAGATCAACATCATGGCCGGTGACAGCCAGGGGACGCCGGTCGAGGGTGTCTCGGCGACGCGGCGGCTGATCGACCAGGATCAAGTCGACTTCATCATTGGCGACGTCTCGAGCTCGGTGACGCTTGCGATGCAGCCGGTGGCCGAGGATGCCGGCGTGCTCCTTCTCAATGCGGCGTCGTCGAATCCGAAGATCACCTACAAGGCGGGCGTCGGCGGCTTCAAATGGACCTACCGCAACTATCCGACCGACGAGAACCGCGCTTTGATCGTGCTGCAATACGCCGCCGAGAAGAAGGGGTTTACCAAATATGCTGTGCTCTCGGTCGACAGCGATTATGGGCGCGCGGCCATTGAGTTCACCAAGAAGTACCTGCCTCGTTTCAAGAGCCAGATCCTGACGGAAGACTACTACAAGGAAGGCGAAGTGGATTTCCGCAGCGTGCTGTCCAAGATCCGCGATTCCGGCGCCCAGGCCATCATCATGTACGGCAATGCCGATAGCACGCCCATCGTCGGGCGCCAGATGACGGAAGTCGGGATCGCCGGCAAGATTCCGCTGATCGGGAACGCCGAGTTCAATACGGCAAGCTCCATCAAGGCGGCGCCGAAGGCGCTCGAAGGAGCCATCGAGGCGGCGGCCTGGCTTCCGGCCTATGAGTCCGAGAAGAGCAAGGCCTTTGTCGAGAAGTTCACCGCCGAGTTCCGCGAGGCGCCCAATAACCACGCCTATGTGCACTGGGAGACCGTGCACCTGCTGGCCAAGGCGATCGAGCAGGCCCAGAGCATCGACCGCGAGAAGGTCCGCACCGCGCTGTCCAACATCCACTATGCGAGCGCGGTTGGCGAAGTGACCTTCGACGATCACAACCAGGCGCGCTTGCCGATGATCCTTCTCGAGATCGAGAATGGCAAGCCGGTCATCAAGGGAGCCTATTCGGCCGAGATCGACTATCCGAAATAGGGCAGCGCAACGGGATCAACATGTTCTACACGGTCATCGAGCAGATCGTTAACGGCATCGTATCTGGATCGGTCTATGCGATCGTTGCCGTCGGCATGACGATGATCTTCGGCGTGCTGCGCACCATCAATTTCGCCCATGGCGAATACTACATGCTCGGCACCTTCGGAGCCTGGTTCGCGATCGACCATTTCGATCTGCCCTATCCTGTGGCGATCGTGATCGGCGTGGTGGCGACGGCGGTGATCGCCGTCGTCGTCGGCAATTTCGTGATGCAGCGCATCGTGGGAGCACCGGCCGAGGCCGGCGTGCTCGCAACGCTCGGCGTCGCGCTGATCCTGCAGAACACCATCATCCTGGTGTTCGGCGGCAGCTACAAGTTCTTCTCCGGCGGCTATATCGAGCCGGTAAGCCTGTTCGGCTTCACGCTGGCCGAGCAGCGCATCCTGATCATCATCGTCGGCCTCATCGTGTTCGTCGGCCTCGAGCTGATGGTCACCTACAGCCGAATGGGCAAGGCCATGCGCGCGGTGTCGCAGAACATCGAGTGCTGCGCGGTGGTCGGCATCGACGTCCGCCATGTTGCGCTGTGGACCTTCATTCTCGGTGCCGGCCTTGCGGCACTGTCGGGTGTGCTGACCGCGCCCGTGAACGTCAGTGTCTACGGCGGTATGGGGGAGCTCATCACCTTCAAGACGCTGCCGATCATCATCATGGGCGGGCTCGGCAATGTTCGCGGCACCTTCGTCGCGGCGATGATCCTTGGCATCGCCGAGAGCCTGGTTGCCACCTATGTCGGCCTGCAGTTCCGCGACACCGTCGGCTTTGCGACCCTGATGCTGGTGCTGATGTGGCGTCCGCACGGGCTGTTCTCCGCGCAGGCGCGCTTCTGATCGCTGGGATGTGACATTGACCGAGATCGTCCGAGACCAGACCATGACATCAGCCGCAAGCCCGGCCGTGAGGAGGGGACCGGATCTCCGCATTCCCTTCGGCTTCGCGCTCGTCGCGCTGGCCTGTGTCGCGCCGCTGTTCCTCGGCAATTACCCGCTGCACGCGATCATCATCGCCCTGATCTTCCTGCTGCCGGCCCACGGTCTCAACCTGCTGCTCGGATACACCGGCCTGTTGTCGCTGGCGCAGGCGGCGTTCTTCGGCATAGGCGCCTATGCCTCCGCGTTGCTGGCGGTGCATTTCGGTACGCCGTTCTATCTGAATTTCCTCGCCGCCGGCCTCGTCACCGGCGCGATCGCGCTGCCGCTCGGGATCCCCGCCTTGAGGCTGCGCGCCACCTCCTTCGTGATGTGCACGTTAGGCTTCGTCATTATCGGCCAGGCCATCGCCAAGAACTGGATCAGCCTGACGCGTGGCGACATGGGACTGGCGGCGATACCAAAGCCTTACTTCGCACTGGGGCCGGCTTCGTTCACGGTCTCCGGCACCGTCGGCTTCTACTATCTGGTGCTCGCTATCGCTGCGCTGGCAACCCTTGCCGTCTATCTGATGGTTCGCTCTCCGGCCGGCCGCAACATGATCGCGATCCGCGAGAATGAGACGCTCGCTGAATCCGTGGGCATCCCTACCTGGCACTACAAGCTGGTCGTCTTCATGATCAGCGCCGTGTTTGCCGGGCTCGGCGGCAGCCTCTATGCGCACTATTTGACCGTGGTCAGCCCGCTGACCTTCCAGATGTACTACTCGACGACGATGCTGATCATCGTACTCGGCGGCGGGGCAGGGACCATCTCGGGCGTCATCTTCGGAAGCCTGCTGTTCGTCGGCCTCACCGAAGCCCTGCGCGTCGCGCCGGAGCTGCGGATGATCGCCTACGGCTTCTTCCTGCTCGCCCTTGTGTTCTACTTCCCGAACGGGTTCGCCCCCTTGATCGGCCGCTTCTGGTCATTCCTCGAGAGGCGCAAATGAGCGGGCTGCCGATCCTCGACATCTCGGGCCTCTGCAAATCCTACGGCGCCGTGCGTGCGGTCGACGGCGTCGACCTGCATGTCGATCGTGGCGAGATCTGCGGGCTGATCGGACCCAACGGGTCCGGAAAATCGACCTTCTTCGACTGCGCGACCGGGCTTGCGAAGCCCAGCGCGGGAGCGGTGAAGCTCGATGGCCAGGACATCACGGGCTGGTCGCTGAACGACATAGCCCGCGAAGGGCGCATGCTGCGCTCGTTCCAGAAGACAGTGGTGTTCTCAGCGCTCGATATTGAGGAGAACCTCGTGATCGCCGGCCAGATGTTTACCTTTCCGGGGATCTGGTCGACCTTTGGCATCGGCGCCGCCGCGCGCAACCGCGTCACGGCCCTAAGGGAGAGGGCGCGCGAGCTGATCAAGATCGCCGGCCTCTGGGACGTGCGCTTCCAGCCCGCGGGCAAGCTCTCCGGTGGACAGCAGAAGCTGATCCAGTTCGCCTCGATGCTGATGCCCGAGCCGAAGCTCATTCTGCTCGACGAGCCGATGGCCGGCATTAATCCAAAGCTAATCGAGCGCGTGGTCGAGAGCATTCGCCTCGCCAACACCTCCTTCGGCGTCAGCTTCCTGATCATCGAGCACAATATCGACGTGGTGACGAGCCTGTGCAAGCGCGTGGTCGTGCTCGACCAGGGCCGCAAGCTTGCGGAAGGAACACCCGACGAAATCGTCCAGAACCAGGCGGTAAGGGAGGCCTATCTCGGTGGCTGAACCCTCTCTCTCGATCAAGGGTCTGCGCGCCGGCTACGGCTCGCTCGACATCCTCAACGGCGTCGATCTCGACGTGCCACAGGGCCAGTTCGTCGCGCTGATGGGGCCGAACGGCGCCGGCAAGTCGACGCTGCTCAAGACGCTCTACGGCATGACGACCGTCAAGGGCGGCAGCATCAACTGGCAGGGCAAGGACATCTCGGCCTTCAAGTCCCGCGCGATCCTGGCCGAGGGAATCTCCTGGGTGCCGCAGGGCCGCTGCAACTTTCCGGTGATGACGGTCGACGAGAACCTGCAGATGGCCGCCTACACGCTGCGCGATGCCAGAGTGAAGGCGGAGCGCGACTATGTCTATGATCTGTTTCCGATCCTGAAGACGCGCCGGAATACGCTCGCCGGTAACATGTCCGGCGGCGAGCAGCAATTGCTCGAGGTCGCGATGGCCGTGCTGCAGCGGCCAAAGATCCTGCTGGTCGACGAGCCCTCGGTCGGCCTGTCGCCGACCGCGATCGGTATCGTGTTCGACGAGCTCTTGCGCATCAACGCAGCCGGCCAGACCATCCTGCTGGTTGAGCAGAACACCAAGAAGGCGATGGCGGTGGCTCAGCGCGCCGTCATCCTGCGGCTCGGCAAGGTGATCTGGGACGGCCGTCCCGCCGACATCACCCATGACGAACTCGGCGAGCTCTTCCTCACCGGCCGCATGCGCGGTGAGACCGACGTCGAACACTGACGCGATTAACAAACTAAAAGGACGATCACAGTGACGATCTTCGTGCCGGCCGCGCGCGTCTCGCGCATCAAGATATCACCGACCACGGCGGCGTCCGCGCGGGTGCGCGAGCTGAAGGCCGCCGGCCGCGACATCGTCGACATGGCGATCGGCGAGCCTGATTTCGATACGCCCGACGACGTCAAGCAGGCGGCGCATGAGGCGATCGACCGCGGCGAGACCAAATATACCGCCGTCAACGGCACGGTTGCGCTGCGCAAGGCTGTGATCGCCGACTACAAGCGCCGCCTTGGGCTCGACTATGCGGACAATGAGATCTGCGTCGGCGGCGGCGCCAAGCAGATCCTGTTCCTGGCGCTGATGGCGAGCGTGGAGGAGGGCGCCGAAGTCATCATTCCCGCACCCTATTGGGTGTCCTATCCCGACATGGTCATCGCCAATGACGGCAAGCCCGTGATGGTCCGCTGCTCGGAGAACCAGGGCTTCAAGTTGACGGCCGAGGCGCTGGAAGCCGCGATTGCGCCGAAGACGCGCTGGCTGATCCTCAATGCGCCGTCGAACCCGACCGGCGCGGCCTATTCCCGCAGCGACCTCGAGGCGCTCGGTGCTGTGCTGCTTCGCCATCCCAATGTCCTTGTGCTGTCAGACGATATCTACGACCAAATCTGGTACCGCGACGAGCCTGCGACCACGTTGGCGGCAGCGGTGCCGGCCTTGAAGGATCGCATTCTGCTGACCAATGGCGTGTCCAAAACCTATGCCATGACTGGATGGCGGATCGGTTATGCCGCCGGCCCCGCGCCGCTGGTCGCGGCGATCAACAAGCTGCAATCGCAGATGTCTTCCTGTCCGTCGTCGATCAGCCAGGCGGCAGCGGCTCATGCGCTGACCAGCGACCAGTCGTTCGTGCGCGACAGCGTCAAGCTGTACAAGGAACGTCGCGACTACGCATGCGCGCGGCTGAATGCGATCCCGGGCCTGTCGTGCCTCGTGCCTGATGGCGCCTTCTACCTCTATCCCGGCTGTGCCGGCGTGATCGGCAAGACCACGCCAGATGGCAAGGTGATCGAGAACGATCTCGACTTCGTGCTCTATCTGCTTGACGGAGTCGGCGTCGCCGCCGTGCAGGGCGCGGCCTATGGCCTGTCGCCGTATTTCCGCCTGTCGATCGCGACCTCGATGGACGCGATCAAGGACGCCTGCGACCGGATCGAGCGGGCCTGCCGCGCCCTGCGCTGAGCGAAAACGGCGATCCCAGGAAGAAACTCATTGAAATCAATGGGCTAGATAAAGGATAGTGTCGGCACAGATTTGAGGAATAGCGTTCGACAGAGATGAGCGTCGATTTCAGGAAGCTGAAGAGCTTTGTCAAAGTCGTCGACGCCGGCAGCGTCTCGCGCGCCGCCGGCCTGTTGCGGACGGCGCAGCCGGCGCTCTCCCAGCAGATCGCCGCGCTCGAGAGCCACTTCAAGCACAAGCTGCTGCTCCGCTCCAACCACGGCATCGTCCCGACCGAAGCCGGCCTGATCCTCTATCGCCACGCCCAATTGCTGCTGAAGCAGATCGAACAGGCGCAGATCGATATCGATCAATCGACCAAGGCGCTGGCCGGGCGAGTGTCGATTGGCCTTGCGACCTATTCGGCATCGAGCACGCTGTCGCTGCCGATATTGAAGGAGATGTCGACGCTGCATCCGCAGATCATCGTCCATATCAATGACAGCTTTGGTCATGTACTGAGTGAGCTGATCATGACCGGCAAGATGGACATGGCCATGATCTACGGCTCCGGCCCGATCAAAGGCGTCAAGCTGCAACCGCTGTTTCGCGAAGAACTGTATCTTGTCTCGCGCGCCGGGCCGGCGGCGAAAAAGCCAGCGGATGAGCCGCTACCGCTGTCGGCGCTGGCCGACGTCAAGCTGCTGCTGCCGAGCCAGGGCCACTTTTTGCGGCGCCTGATCGATGAATCGCTTGCGCGGGCGCGAGTGACGCCGAATGTGACCTCTGAGATCGAGTCCGTCTCCGCGCTTGGCGCCGCCGTCACCGAGGGGCTCGGCTCGACCATCCTGCCGGCCTCGGTTGCGGCCGCCAGCGCGTCGAGCTTTGCCGGCGTCGAGGTGCGGCGGCTGGTGCGCCCCGCCATCGAGGCGACTGTCTCCTTGTGCGTCTCCGATCATCTGCCGCTGTCGGAGCCGGCGCTTGCCACGCGCGCAGTCCTGCTGACCGTCGTCGAGAAGCTGATGCGCAGCCATCCGCAGGGCATCCGGACCGTCTAGACAACACGCTTGCACTTCAAAGTGCCGCGCCTCGCCATGCTCGGCGGTTGCATCGCGCCGGTTTCGTCGAGCCATAAACAAAACCTATGGCGGCAGACCGGAGTTGTGGTGGTCGCGTGCGACCGCATTTCCTACCTTCGAATACGTCGTGGATTTGATCGCACGATCTGCAGGCGATTTCGACGGATCAGCATCGTCGTGAAGGCGATCGCTTCGAGGAAAAAGATGGCCAAGCTCGCATTCGATACCGGCGGCACCTTCACCGATTTCGCGCTGCTCGACGACAACGGCGAACTTCATCTTCACAAAGTGCTGAGCACGCCAACCAACCCGGCCGAGGCCGTGGTTCGCGGGGTTTCCGAACTGCTCGCCGAGTTCGGCGACGTCGTCGATCTCGACAGCCTTCAGGTGCTCGGTGCCACCACCGTCGTCACCAATGCCGTGCTGGAGCGCAAGGGCGTCAAGACCGGGTTCATCTCGACGGCCGGCTTCCAGGACATGCTGCGCATCCGCAACGAGGGGCGCTACGATCTCTACGATCTGAATCTGAAGTATCCCGATCCGCTGGTGACCCGTGCCAACAGCTTTGGCGCGATCGAGCGGATCTCGGCTGACGGTGACGTCATCACGGCGCTGGAGGAGGAGACGGTCCGCGAGATCGCCGGTCGGTTGCGTACGGAAGGCATCAAGTCCGTCGCCGTCTGTCTGCTGCACGCCTATAAATATCCGGATCACGAGCAGCGCATTGCAGCGCTGCTGCGCGAGGAGGATCCCGATATCTTCGTGTCGTTGTCGTCCGAGGTCTGTCCGGAGGTTCGCGAGTTCGACCGTGCCTCGACTACCGTCGTCAATGCCTATACGCGACCGCAGATGTCGGGCCACGTCGCCCATCTCGAACGCGAATTTTGCGCCAGGGGCATCCATCGCCAGGTGCTCTGGATGACCTCGTCGGGCGGCCTCGTGCCGAGCAGCCGCGCCGCTGAGCTACCGGTGCGACTGATTGAATCGGGGCCGGCCGCCGGCGCCGTCGCCGCCGCTGAGTTCGGCCGTATCGCCGGCGAAGGCAGCGTGCTGTCCTTCGATATGGGCGGCACCACCGCGAAATTGTGCCTGATCCCGAACGGTGAGCCGACGGTCGGCACCGACCTCGAGGTCGCGCATTATCACCGCTTTCGAAAGGGTTCGGGCTTCCCACTGAAAATCCAGTCGATCCGCATGATCGAGATCGGCGCCGGCGGCGGCTCGATCGCGGCGAAGAATCCGCTCGGCCTGCTCGACGTCGGTCCGCGGTCGGCGGGGGCGTTGCCGGGGCCGGCGGCCTATCAGCGCGGCGGCACCGAGCCGACCGTCACGGACGCCGATATCCTACTCGGCTATATGGGCACCGAATCCTTCGTCGGCGGCTCGTTCAAGGTGTCGAGGGACGCCGCGCTCGCCGCGATGACGAAGCTCGCGGCCTCGCTCGACGTCAGCGTTCCTCGCTGCGCCTTCGGCATCCACGATCTCGTCAATGAATCCATGAGCAAGGCCGCGGCGGTTCACGCGACAGACCTCGGCGTCGATCCACGCAGCCTGCCGATGGTCGCCTTCGGCGGCGCCGGGCCGGTGCATGCCTATGGCATCGCGCGCAAGCTCGGCATCAGGCGCATCATCTGCCCGACCGGCGCCGGCGTCACGTCGGCAATCGGCCTCTTGATCGCGCCGGTCGCGGTTGATCTGTCCGCGAGCTTCCCGATGCAGGTCGACAATTGGGACTTTGCCGCGATGGATCGCCTGCTCGGCGATCTCTCGGCCCAAGGGGCTGAGGTCGTGCGCGCCGCCGGCGTTGCGCCGGAGACCATCACCAACAGCTACACGGTCGACATGCGTCACGTCGGCCAGGGCCACGAGATCACGGTCGCGCTGCCGGATCGCAGCCTGCCGCCAAAGCAATTCCATGAGGAGTTGCTCGCCAATTTCTACAAGCTCTATTGCGAGCTGTTCGGCCGCACCGTCGCGGGCTCGTCCGTCGAGGTGATCACCTGGCGCCTGCGCTCCAGCGGCGAGAAGGATCAGGTCACGCCGCCGCACACCCGCCACGCCGCCGAGGCCCGCAAGGGCACCCGCTCGGTCTATTTCAGCGAAGCCGGCGGCTTCGTCGATACGCCGGTCTACGACCACTACAAACTCCCCGTCGGCGAAGCGATCCAGGGGCCGGCGATCGTCGAGCAGCGCGAGTCGACCGCGGTGGTCGGGCCGAGCGGCACGGCGCATGTCGACATCAACGGCAATCTCGTGATCAACATCGCCTAAGGACTACGCCCTCATGTCCGCGAACGCTGCCGACTTCAACGATCCGATCAATCTGCAGGTGATGTGGAATCGCTTGATCTTCATCGCCGACCAGGCCGACATCGTGCTCGGCCGCACCGCGTTCTCGCCGATCGTGCGCGAGAACCATGACTATGTCACTGTGCTGCTCGACAGCCGCGGCCGCGCGCTGGCGCAGTGCACCTGGTCGATCCCGGTGTTCATCACCTCGCTGCCGGTCGCCGCGCAAAAATACTTCCTGCCGAAGTTCCCGGCCGAGACGCTCCAGGAAGGCGACGTGCTCGCCACCAACGATCCGGAGATCGGCACCGGCCATCTGCCCGACGTGACCATGATCACGCCGATCTTCAAGAACGGCAAGGTCGTGGCCTATGCCGGCTCGATCGCGCATCTGCCCGACATTGGCGGCGCTCCCTTGCACTCCGAAGCGAGCGACATCTTCGAAGAGGGCATTCGCTTCCCGATCGTGAAGCTGCACAAGGCCGGCGTCCCCAACCAGGACGTTCTCGACATCATCGCCGCGTCCGTTCGCCTGCCGACCGAGGTGATGGGCGATCTCGAATCCATGGTCGCGGCCAACAACGTCATGGGCCGCGAGCTGGTCAAATTTCTCGACGAGTATGGTCTCGACAGCATCGACGAGCTGGCCGACGCCATCCACACCCGCTCCGAAGCGCAGACCCGGCGCGCGATCCGGCAATGGCCGAACGGCACCTATAGCGCCGAGGTCCTGCTCGACGGCTATGACACCGACGTGACGCTCAAGGCGTCCGTGATCATCCGCGACGATTCCATTCATGTCGACTACACGGGCACATCAGAGCAAATTCTTCACTCGATCAATTGCCGCACCAACTACCGCTACGCCCATTCGGTCTACGCGCTGAAATGCCTGCTCGACCCCGATACCCCGAACAACGAGGGTTGCATCACGCCGATCACGGACGAGGCGCCGCTCGGGTCCATCCTCAATCCCGAGCAGTGGACCGCGGGCAACTCGCGTAACTTGATTGGCCATGTCATTCCGTCTCTGATCTTCAAGGCGCTGGAGGGCGTGGTGCCTGACAAGGTGATGGGCGACAGCGGCGGTGCGCCGATCTGGGCCGCCAATTGCGTGGGTCGGCGCGACGATGGTTCGCAATATGGCTCGGTGCAGAATTTCCACGGCGGGCAGGGCGCCCGCGCCGAATTTGACGGGCTGGACACCCTGAGCTTTCCGTCCAATTGCCGCGTCACGGCGATCGAAATGTTCGAGATCGCGGTGCCTGCGCTCACCGAGTGCAAGGAGCTCATTGCGGACTCCGGGGGCGCCGGCAGGAGCCGCGGCGGCCTCGGCCAGCGCGTCGTGCTGCGCAATCTCGGGCGCAACCCGATGAACATCTACCTCGCGTCCGAGCGCGTGCGGCATCCGTGCTTCGGTGTCGTCGGCGGGAAGTCGGGCAGCACCGGCAAAGTGTCCCGAAATGGGGAACCGCACTTCCCCAAGGGCAAGGTGGTACTGAAGACCGGCGATCGCCTCGAGGTCGAGACACCGGGCGGCGGCGGTTGGGGACGGACATCGGAGCGCGCGGCGGTTGCGATCGAGCTCGACCTCGCCGAAGGCTTGATCACGCCAGCGGCCGCGAGGCAGATTTACGGCTATCAACGCTCCAGTGTGGCGGCGACTGCCGCCGAATAGGGGTATCATGGGTCTCCTCGACGGAAAGGTTGCACTCGTCACCGGCGCGGGAACGGGAATCGGACGCGAGACCGCGATCCTGCTTGCCGGGGAAGGCGCATCGGTTGTTCTGACCGGACGGCGGATCGATCCGCTGCGGGACGTCGTTAGCGTGATCGAGAAATCAGGCGGCAAGGCCGTCGCCCATGTGCTGGACGTGGCGTCGCGCGAGTCGATTTTGGAGACAGTTGCCTGGGCCAAGCGGAACGTTGGGGCGATCGACATCCTCGTCAACAATGCCGGCAGCGCCAGCAAGGTGCTGAACGCCCGCTTTATCAGCGAGGCCGAGTGGAACGCGACGGTGAACGTCAATCTCACCGCGGTGTTCAATCTGACCCAGGCCGTGCTGGAGGACATGATCGCTCGGAAGGAAGGCACGGTCATCACCGTGTCGTCGCTCGCGGTCGTCACTCCGAACCTGCTCGGTGGCGCCGCCTATGGTGCGGCCAAGGCCGGCGTGAAGAATTTCATGACCTTCCTGCACAACACCTACCGCAACCAGGGTATCCGCGCGACGACCATCCTGCCCGGCGAGACCGATACCCCGATCATGGACAATCGAGCGCGCCCGCCGCTCGAGAGCGAACGCGCCGTGATGCTCGATCCGCACGATGTCGCACGCGCCGTGTTGCTCTGCGCCAGCCTGCAGAAGGGCGCCATGATTCCTGAACTGCACATCTGCCCGACTTTCATGCGCGATACGTCCGCGGACATCGAGACCGCTCGCTGGGTCGGTGCGCCCGAGGGGTTGAAGGACAAGCCGAAGAGCTAAAGGAAAAGGATCTCCCATGAACGGAGCCAAATTACGCGAGCGTCTTGCCAAGGGCGAGGCGGTCACCATGCTCACGCCGCACCACACCTCGTCGGGCCTCGCGGTGCGCCTGGTCGAGCTCGGCGCGGATGCGATCTTCGTCGATTGCGAGCACGGCACCTGGAGCTTTGAGGATGTGCGCGTCACCGCACAGGCGATCCGCGGCGCGGGCGGCGCGGCCATCGTTCGCCCGCACTCGCATGAGCGGCCAGTCCTGATCCGCTATCTCAATGCGGGCGCCGACGGCCTGATGGTGCCGATGGTCGATACCGCCGATCAGGCGCGTGCTATCGTTGACGCGGTCCGCTATGCGTGCCCCGCCGATCATGAGAAGCGGCTGACCATTTGCATGATCGAGACGCCGCTGGCGATCGACAATATCGATGAGCTGCTCACGGTGGAGGGCGTCGACGTCTTCTTCATCGGGCCCGGCGACCTGTCCCAGAACATGGGCTTTCCGCCAGCCCCGCCATTCGGTCAGCCGCGTCCGCAGGCCGTGATCGAGCGCGTTGGATTTGCGGTGAAGACGATCCGGGCGGCAGGCAAGATCGCCGGCACGCTCGTCACCGCAGATGAGCTGCCATCATGGTTCGAGCAGGGCGTGCGGTATTTCTACATTCACTCCGATCCGTTCCTTCGCGTCGGGCTGGCCCGCGTGAAGAAGGTGCTCGGCCGATAGGTTCCATCAACCGAAGCGACCTGACCCCAAGTATGTCGACTTGGGTCAAAGTAAGACGTTGCGGGGGAGGGCAGTTCATTGCGGCAAAGTAGACCACTATTGATCCCTCCCGATCGTCTTGGCTGGAATTGGACCAAATTGGCCCATGATGGATTGGGGTGAGAGTTTAGGTTTTTCAAATAGTTAGAAGGCAGCGTGTGCACGACGTGTGCACCGGGAGATCAAGAAAAATCTTGTTACAGCCAATGTGAGCGGGCCTTCTGAAGCGGCCCGTCTTTGTTTGGTGCTTGGGGTAGATCCGCGACTGCTGGAGGCAGCAGTCTGAAGTTTTCGGAGATGGACAGCGTCGCGGCGATCAGACGGAGTTGCAGACGCGGGCTCGGCAGCTCTTGGCGTATTGAAGAAGTCCACGAAGTGACGATCCAAGATTGATGCAGTGCGTCGGCTTTTAGCAACTAATGCTATGCAGTTCGTGTAGTCCGGTTCGGCATTCCACCGGCCGCAATGATCTCCGCGCTCAACACTTCGATCGTCGTGCGATGCCGCATCGCGGTCTGTCGAATAAGCGAAAAGGCGTCCGTCTCCGACAAGCCGTGACCGCGCATGATCTGCAGAACGGCGGCGAACACAATACGCCGGGATCGAATGCGGTCTTCCAGTTTCTCGATGTGGATGGCTTCGTCAACCCTTCGCTGCGCTGAATCGAACGCAACCACTAGCGCGGTGTAAAGTCCGGCCGAACGCAGCGGTTTGATGAGAAAAGAGGCCGGCCGCAAATCGAGCAACCACTTCAGTCGGCTGGGCGTTTCCGTTCCAATCAGCGCGATGATCGGTACGTTGCCTTTCCACAAGGTGGCCTGATCGGACTTGATGGGAATGCTGTCCGCATCCATCAGGATGACATCAACGGCCCGGTTCGCCGGTGGCGGCTCGGCCGGATCGTGCTCCGAAATCGCCATACCGAGGCGGCTAAGTTGGCGGCGCACGATAGAAATCTCGCGCTCATCTCTCATCACCATGAGAGCGCGACGGCCGCCAACAGAGAAGGGCGATGGCTTGGTCATTTCACGACACGCAGATGGGCGGAGCGCTTCGTCATCGTATCATTGCTCTTTTCCAGCCTCGTGCCAATCGTCGTGAGGTCAAGGTTCGAGAGATAAGGATCGGGACGCTCGGGGGCATCCGCCTCCCAGAAGATATTGAACCGACATCCAGGCTCGGAGCGTGCCAACCGTGGTGTGAGGAAGCAGTGGTTATTATCGGGATCGACCCAAACCGGTCCCTGCGGGGAATCGTAGCGATGATTTGCCGCAGCGCGCCGCACGGCGCTGACGTCCGCGGATCCCGCTCGGCGGATGGCGCGGGCGAGCAGCATGACGCAAACGTAAGTCGATTGTCCGTCGACGGAAAGGCTGCTGTCCGCGCCGTGGCGTGCCTTCCACCGCGCCACAAAGCTGCGATTTTCCGCTCCCTCGATGCTCTCGAAATATGCAGATGACGTGACACATCCTACAGAAGCCGCCGATCCGATCAGCTTAAGTTCGGGCTCACAAAGGCTGCAGCTCAGCATCGGGATCGAGAGAGCAGCACGCGCCGCCGCAACGTGGAGCGCGCGCATGAAGGCGTAGCTGGACTCACCAACCAGCGTATTGAAGACGACCGGCGGTTTCCGGTCGATGACTTCCCTGACGATGTGGTCCACGGCCGTCTCGCCGAGTTCCAGCAGGCGTTCGGCAAGGATACGGCCTCCTGCGCTGCTTACGATTTCGCGAATGACGCGGTTCATTTCCCAGGTCCAGATGTAGTTCGACCCGATGCAGAATACGTCCGTCGAGATGTGGTCCAGCATATGGCGGACTAGAGGCACGACGTGCTGGTTGGGCGCGGCACCGACGTAGATGACGTTGTCACTGCTTTCGAACCCTTCATAGCGCGCTGGATGCCAGAGCAGCCGTTCGGTCCGTTCGACGATCGGAATAACCTGCTTGCGTGAGGCCGAGGTGTAGCACCCGACGATATGGCTAACCTGATCTTCGCGAATGAGGTCGGCGCATGCGGTGTGATAGCCGGCGACCACCCCGCCGGGATCGCGCAAGCGAGGCGTGAATGTGAAATCGAACTCGGCGCTTTGATTGATTTCGTCGACCGCCATCAACGCGCTCTTGCGCATCTCGCCGGCCATCATGGCGTAAGGTCCCGATTGGGAAAATACGAGGCCGAGAGGGATGGACGACTTGGTCATGAAGAAGCTGGGCCCTGTGCGGCAACAATCTTCTCGCGAGAAAGTAGGCTTTGCTTCCTTGTATCGTCAATCCGCACTGCGCGTCATTCGTACTGTCAGCATAAAAAAGACGCTAGCCTCGCATTGACAAGGTCGGCAACGCTAATACACAATATCGCGGTACGTGAATGCGTGCATGACGAAAATGTTTTCGCGCGGCCGATGACGTCTGAGTGAAGACTTCCGAGTTTCGTTCTGCAACGCAACCTACGCGACCATCGATAGCAGCGGCATTGATGCCATTCGGGGCCTTTTGGGCCGCGGATGGCTTTTTTCGTTTTGTCTGGCAAACACGCGAAATAGGCCAAGGGTGGAGCATGGCGGTTCGCCTTCCGACGCTGGAGCAGATCGACGATCTAGGGTCCAACTTTGGTCTCGTCCTTACTGCTGACGAGATTGCTGCGTTTCAGCAGGCCTTCAAGGGGCCGTTGGCTTCCTACGGCCGGCTGGACGAGTTGGTGCCGCCGGCGCTGGCGCCGATCGCGCCACGTTCGCCGGGTTATCGGCCCACGGCATCCGAAAATCCCTTCGGGGCCTGGTACTGGAAGACGAATATCCGCACCGGCGCAGAGGGGTTGTTGAGCGGCAAAACGATCGCGATCAAGGATAACATCTGCGTCGCCGGCGTGCCGATGATGAATGGTTCGGCGCTGCTCGAAGGTTATGTTCCCGAAATCGACGCCACCGTCGTGACGCGGATTCTCGACGCCGGTGGCACCATCGCAGGCAAGGCTGCGTGCGAGGATCTCTGCTTTTCAGGCGCAAGCCATACCTGCGCCGGCGGCGTGATCCGCAACCCGCACAATCCGGCTCACAGCGCTGGCGGCTCGTCCGGCGGGAGCGCCGCGCTGGTGGCATCGGGTGAAGTACCGATGGCGCTCGGCGGCGACCAGGGTGGCTCGATCAGAACGCCATCAAGCTGGTGCGGCGTTTATGGCCTGAAGCCGACCTGGGGCCTAGTGCCGACCACGGGCTCGATGCCGATCAGCTACTCGGTTGATCATTGCGGTCCCATGTGCGCTTCGGTCGAAGACGTTGCGCGGCTGCTGACGGCTATCGCCGGTCATGACGGTTGGGATACCCGAACCATTGCCGCGCGCACTGGAGACTATATGGCGGCGCTCGGCGATCCGGCGAGAGGACTGAGCATCGGCGTCCTGCACGAGGGGTTTGGCCATTCCGAGAGCGATCCCGCGGTCAATGAGAAGGTGCGGCAAACCATTGCGGCGCTGGATAAAGCGGGAGTCGAAAGCGAGGAGGTCTCGATCGCCTGGCATCTCGACGGACCGCATGTCTGGAGCGGCGTCATCCTGGAAGGCGCCGCCGAGATGATGCTGAAGGGTTTTGGCGTCGGTAACAACGTCCAAGGCTACTACCCGCTCTCGATGCAGGAGGCGCTTGCGCGGGGCATGGGGACGCGGATCAACGACGTATCGCCGACGGTGAAACTGGTGCTGATGCTCGGCGAATACATGCACCGGCATTATCACGGGCGCTATCATTCCAAGGCGCAGAACCTGCGGGTGCTGCTGCGGCGGGCCTACGACGACGCGCTGAAAAAGTTCGACGCGCTTGTTATGCCGACCATTCCCTTCACTGCAACGCCGATTCCGCCGCCCGATGCGCCGCTGAACACCGTGATCGACGTCGCCCTCAATATGCAGGCGAATACCTGTTCGTTCGATGTTTCGGGACATCCCGCTTTCACCGTGCCATGCGGCCGCGTCGATGGTTTGCCGGTAGGCCTGATGCTGGTCGGGCGTCACTTCGAGGAAGCGACGCTGATACGGTTGGCGCGGGCGATCGAAACCGCCGTAGACTGGAAATCAAATTGAACGAGCCAAATCCGACGCTGGCATGCGTTTTGTCGTGCCGATTGCTTTCGAGGCTATCGCGATGACCGACGACACCTGGCTGAGCACATCGATCATGGCAAAGCGCGGCCTCGCCAAGGGGCAGGCCGGCAAGCACCACGAACTCACGATCGAGAAGCAGGGCACTTTCTGCGGCTTGGTCGGAACGGCGTCGACCGCGTTACTCAATCCGCCGTTACCCGAACGGGTCAGGGTGATGCATGTCGACAAGGGCGGAGTGCGCTGGAGCGACAAGATCACGCTGCCTTACCAGCCGTTCATCGGTACCATCGGGATCTCGCCCGAGATCGAGGCGATTTCGTCGCTGCAGCCCGATTATCACGGCGGCAATATGGACCTGCCGGATGTTGCGCCGGGCGCGATCCTCTATTTCCCCGTGCATGTCAAAGGCGGGTTTCTGTATGTCGGCGATTGCCATGCCGTCCAGGGCGACGGCGAATTGTCGGGCGTTGCGATCGAACAGCGCGCCACCGTGACGATGCAGATCGACGTCATCAAGGGCTGGAGCTTTGCCTGGCCGCGGCTCGAGACCAGGGAGTTTCTGATGACGATAGGCAGCGCCCGGCCGCTGGAAGATGCGGCGCGCATCGCCTATCGCGAACTGGTCCGCTGGATGGGCGCGGAGTACGGCTTCGACGAGATCGATGCCTACATGCTGCTCAGCCAGGCTGGACGAATCCGGCTCGGCAACATGGTTGACCCAAAATACACGATGGGCGCGTCAATTCTGAAAAAATACCTGACTTCATGAAGCATCGGCAACCGCGAGGAGGACTAGCGCTATGAGGGTGAATCGCAGAACGTTCTTGCAGAGTACCGCTGCGATCGCTGCCGCGGGGATGTTTTCCTCCAGCGCATGGGCGGAAGATCCGATCAACGTCGCCAGCATTCACGATCTCTCCGGCGGCCTCGACATCTACGGCAAGCCGATGGTCGACGCGTTGACGCTTGCGATCGAGGAAGCCAACGCGGCGGGCGGCCTCTTGGGCCGGCAGGTCAAGCTGATCAACTATGACACACAGTCGAACATGCAACTCTACACCCAGTTCGCGCAGCAGGCGGCCCTGAAGGACAAGGTCGCGGTCGTCCATGGCGGTATCACCTCGGCGTCGCGCGAAGTGATCCGGCCGGTGCTCGACAAGTTCAAGACGCTGTATTTCTACAATACGCAGTATGAAGGCGGTGTCTGCGACCGCAACCAGTTCGACACCGGCGTGACCCCGGCGCAGACGGTGGAAAAGCTGGTGCCTCATGCCATGAAGAAATGGGGCAAGAAGGTCTACGTCGTCGCGGCCGACTACAATTACGGGCAGATCACATCGCAATGGGTGAAAAAATACGTCACCGAAAATGGCGGCGAGGTGTCCTCGATTGACTTTTTCCCGCTCGACGTCACCAATTTCGGTCCGACCATCTCCAAAATCCAGGCGGCCAAGCCGGATTTCGTCTGGTCGGCACTGGTCGGTGGCGCGCACATCTCGTTCTACCGCCAATGGGCGGCCGCGGGCATGCGCAAGAGCATTCCGATGGCATCGACTACGTTTGCGGTCGGCAACGAGCACATCGTGCTGTCGCCCGATGAATGCAACGGCATGCTGATCTGCTACAACTATTTCCAGGACCTGAAGAACCCCGTCAACGAGAGTTTCGTGGCGAGTTTCCACAAGCGCTTCGGCACCGACTATCCGAACATCACCGAACTCGCGATGGGTACCTATCAGGGGTTCCGGCTGTGGGCGGAAGCGGTCAAGAAGGCCGGCAGCGTCGATCGGATGAAGGTCATCGAAGCCCTGGAGACCGGGATCAGCATCGATGCGCCTTCCGGCAAGGTCACCATCGATCCGCCGACGCACCATTGCGTGCTCGACGTGCACATCGCCGAAGTCGCCGACAAGAAGCTCAAGGTGCTGGAAGATTTTGCCCAGCAGAAGCCCGCCGATACCGCAGCTGTCTGCGACCTCATCAAGAACCCGACCGACAACCAGCAATACGTGATCAAGATTTGAGACCGGACCGGCTCTCAATTCTGTTTCGGAAAGGTGAACGTGGATCTCGCTGTTCTTCTGGCAATCCAGGTCCTGTATGCGATAGCCAGCCTGGCGCTAATCAGCGTCGGGCTGGCGATCATCTTCGGCATGATGCGCGTCATCAATCTCGCGCATGGCGAATTCCTGATGCTCGGCGGATATGCGGCAATCGTCGCCACCAGCCACGGCATCAGCATCTGGATCGCGATGCTGGTGGTGGCACCGATCGTGGTCGGCCTCATCGGCGTCGTCGTCGAGCGGACCATTATCCGTTTTCTCTATGGTCGCATGATCGACACCATGCTGGCTACCTGGGGTCTCAGCCTGTTCCTGGTCGGGCTGACCACGGCGATCTTCGGCAATACCACTGTCGGCATCTCAGCGCCGCTCGGCAGCTTCCAGATCGGCGCCTACCGCACCAGCGCCTACACGCTGTTCGTGATCACCGTCGCGGCCGTAGTGCTGGCTGTGATCTTCGTCGTGATGCGCTGGACGCGGCTTGGCCTGATCGCCCGCGGCACGATGCAAAACGCCAACATGGCCTCGGCGCTTGGTGTCAATCCGCCCCGCGTTTACGCCATCACCTTCGGTCTCGGCGCGGCGCTGTCGGGACTTGCCGGCGCCGTGCTGGCGCCGGTCTCCGGTGTATTCCCTACCATCGGCGTTGCCTATGTCGCCAAATCCTTCATCACGGTGATCGGCGGCGGCGCCGCGATCCTCAGCGGCACGGTGTCGGCGTCGGCGCTGTTCGGCAGCATCAACCAGATCGCGACCTTCGTCACCACGCCGGTTTTCGGTGAAGTCGCGTTGCTCGCGGCCGCGATCATTCTGATCCGCCTGCTGCCGCAAGGCATCACCGGCCGCTTCTTCCGGAGAGGCCTGTGAACGCCCGCGCGCTCAATCTGATCGGCCTTGGCCTCGTCGGCGTGATCGGCATTGCGTTCCTGGTGCTGGTACCGCGTTTCTTCGAACTCGACGTCGTGCTCGAGTTCACGGTCTACATGATCATGGCGATACTGGCGCTGAGCCTCGCTCTGATCTGGGGTTATGGCGGCATACTTTGTTTCGGCCAATCCGCGTTCTTCGGGCTGGGCGCGTATACCTATGCGATCGCGATGTTCAACATCGGCGAGAGCACGGTCCCGCTGCTGCTTGCCGTCATCGTGCCGGCCGCGTTCGCGGCGCTGCTCGGCTATTTCATGTTCTACGGGCGCATCAGCGACGTCTATCTCGGCGTCATTACGCTGACCGTGACGCTGATCCTGTTCAATTCCATTAACTCGACTGCGGGACCGGAATTCCATATCGGCTCGGCACGACTCGGCGGCTTCAACGGCATTCCCGGGATCCCGCCGTTGAATGTGCCCGGCAACAAGCGTGCGCCGATTGATCTCGAAGGCATGTTCTATCTGGCGACCGCCGCATTGCTCGCGACCTATTTCGGATTGCGCCTGCTGCTGGCGAGCCGGTTCGGCCGCATCATCGTCGGCATCCGGGAAAACGAACGGCGTGCTGAACTGCTTGGCTATGATCCGCGCGCCTACAAGCTCGCGACATTCACCATTGGTGGTGCGCTGGCCGGATTTGCCGGGTGCCTGTTCGCCAATTGGGGCAACTTCGTCAGTCCCACGATCTTCGGTCTCGCCCAATCCGCGCAGATCATCATCTGGGTTATCGTCGGCGGGCGCGGCACGCTGATCGGGCCGATCGTCGGGTGCATCGGCATTCAATGGCTCACGACCGCGCTCGGCGCCAACCAGCCCAGCGGCGGTTCGGACTGGTGGGCCAAGATCTTTGCCAACGCGCCCCTGATCTTCGGCATTATCCTGATTGCGTTCGTGCTGCTGGTGCCCAAAGGACTGGTGCCGACGCTCGGCGATATCGGCCAATCGCTACTCGCGTCGCGTGGCAAAGAGGCGAAGCGGCTACAGCCTAAGCGGGCGGAGGAGGGTTGATGGCCGCGCCGCTGCTTCAGACCCAGGATCTCAGCATGCATTTCGGCGGCGTTCGCGCCGTGCTGCACGTCAATTTCTCGCTGGCCGAAGGCGAACTGCGCTGCCTGATCGGCCCCAACGGCGCAGGCAAGAGCACGTTCTTCAAGATGCTGACCGGGCAACTGGAGCCGACCCATGGCCGGGTGCTGTTCCGCGGCCAAGACATTTCGCACGCGCACGCCCACGACATCGCCCGGCTCGGCATCGGCATCAAGACCCAGGTGCCGAGCGTCTTCGATGGCCTTTCGGTCCGTGAAAATATCTGGCTTGCAGCAAACCGCCTTCATTCCCGCGATGAGGCGAGGCGCGTCGTCGACGAGATGCTGGCGAGGGTCGGCCTGACGGAAGCCGCTGAACGCCTGGTCGGCCAGCTGGCCCATGGGCAGCGGCAATGGGTCGAACTTGGGCTGGTGCTGGCGACCGATCCCAAATTGATCCTGCTCGACGAGCCCGCCGCCGGCATGACCCACGAGGAGGTCAACAAGACGGCCGAATTGGTACGCGAGATCAACCGCACCAAGGCGCTGATCGTCGTCGAGCACGACATGCAGTTCATCCGCATGATCGCCAAGCAGGTCACGGTATTCAATCAGGGCAGCGTGTTAGTCGAAGACACCGTTGAGAACATCATGCGCGATCCGCAGGTGCGCGACATCTATCTGGGCAAACAGGCGGCCGCATGATGCTCGATGTACAGGGACTGCGAACAGGATATGGCCGGATTCCGATCCTCAATGGGGTAAGCTTCTCCGTCAATGAGGGCGAATTCATCGGCATTCTCGGTCACAATGGCATGGGCAAGACCACGCTGCTCAAGGCGCTGATGGGGTTTTTGCCGGCGACCAGCGGTCGCGTGATGTTCGGCCATGACGACGTCACGGCGATCGAACCCTATCGGCGCGCGCGGCTCGGTCTCGGCTACGTGCCGCAGGGCCGGGAGATCTTCCCCGGGCTCACCGTCTACGAGAATCTGCGCATGGGTTGCAATACGCAGGACCGCGCGGAAGAAGACATCATCGCGAGCGTACTGGAGGAATTTCCCCGCCTGAATTCGTTGCTCGATCGCCCCGGCGGCGCGCTGTCGGGCGGCGAGCAGCAATTGCTGGCGATCGCGCGCTGCCTTTGCGGCGACCCGCGGCTAATCCTGCTCGACGAGCCGACGGAAGGCATTCAGCCCTCGATCATCGACGAGATCGTCGAAACACTGCAGCGGCTGCGGGCCAGAAGCGGGCTCACCATGATCTTAGTCGAGCAGAATCTGGACTTCATTGCTGCGCTGTCGCAGCGCATCCTGATTATCCAGAAGGGCGCGATTACCCGGGAAGTGGAGCCAGGCGAACTCGGCGACGCAAGCCTCGTCGGAGAATTTGTCGGTATCGCAACGTAAGCCCGCTGCATGCGGGCATGATCAGAGGGAGAATCAAGCCATGGCAGTCAGGAGACCCACACTCGATCAGCTGCGCAGCGTCGCCGAGGACCTTGGCATGCACATGGGTGATGCAGAGCTCAAATCCTACGATGCGTTAATGCAGGCGAATTACGCGGCCTACGATGCGGTCGATGCCATGCCGGACTATGTGCCGGTGGTGAAGTATCCGCGCACGCCTGGCTATCGCCCCGAGGGCGAAGAAAACAAATTCAACGCCTGGTACATCAAGACCGAGATCAAGGGTGCCCCGAACGGCAAGCTCGCTGGCAAGAAGATCGCGCTCAAGGACAACATCTCACTCGCCGGCGTTCCGATGATGAACGGCGCATCGACGCTGGAAGGCTACATCCCCGATACTGATGCCACCATCGTTACCCGTATGCTCGACGCCGGCGGCACTATCGTGGGCAAGGTGCATTGCGAATATTTCTGCTTCTCCGGCGGTAGCCACACCTGTGCGGCCGGTCCCGTGCACAATCCGCACAAGATGGGATACTCCGCCGGTGGTTCGTCCTCAGGCAGCGCGGTGGTGGTGGCGACCGGTGAGGCCGATATGGCAATCGGCGGCGATCAGGGCGGCTCGATCCGCATTCCGGCCGCCTTCAGCGGCATTTACGGCATGAAGGCTACCTATGGCCTCGTACCTTATACGGGCGTGATGCCGATCGAACTCACGATCGATCACACCGGCCCGATGACGAACAACGTGCGCGACAACGCGCTGCTCCTGGAGGTGCTGGCAGGGGCCGACGGACTTGATCCTAGGCAGGGCGCACTCAAGGTCGGAAAGTACAGCGACGAGATAGACGGCGGCGTCAGGGGATTCCGTGTTGGCATCGTGAGGGAAGGATTTGGGCATCCAAGTTCGGAGCCAGACGTCGACGCCAAGGTTAAGGCGGCCGCCGAGTTGTTTCGCAAGCTCGGCGCTACCGTCGAGGAAGTCTCGGTCCCGATGCACCTCGTTGCACCGGCGATCTGGCTACCGATCGCCGCCGAAGGCGCCACCGAGTTCATGATGAAGGGCAACGGCATGGGGACAAACTGGCGCGGTCTCTACAACACCACGCTGCTTGACGCCCACTCCGCCTGGAAGCATCGCGCCGACGAATTGTCCGACAGCCTCAAGATCACGATGCTGCTCGGTCAATATTTCACCAAACACTACCGCGGCCACTTTTATGCCAAGGCCCAGAATTTGAACCGCAAGCTGCGCGCATCCTATGACGAGGCTTTGGCCAAATACGATCTGTTGCTGATGCCGACCCTGCCGATGAAGGCGACGCCGCTGCCGCCGGCGGACGCGCCACGCGAACTTTATATCCAACGTGCGTTTGAAATGGTTCCCAATACTGCGCCGTTCAACGCCACCGGACATCCAGCGATGAGTCTTCCCTGCGGCATGAGCAACGGTCTGCCGGTCGGTCTGATGTTGATCGGCAAGTATTTTGACGAGCCGACGATCTATCGCGCCGCCGCGGCGTTCGAAGGTGCCGGCGACTGGAAGAAGATGTGACCGGATCGAGGCGGCCTGCCGACATGCGAGCAGGCCGTCACACCAGCAACGGAGGCGACCATGGATCTTGGATTAAAGGGAAAGAGCGTGCTCGTAACCGGTGGCAGCAAGGGCATTGGGCTGGCGATCGCCGAGCTATTTGCGGCCGAAGGCGCCAACGTCGCGATCTGCGCACGCAATGCTGACGAAGTTGGCAACGTCGTGAAGAGCCTCTCGACGAAAGGTGGCAAGTCGTGGGGCAGAGCGGTTGATGTCGCCGACCCGGATGCGCTGAAGGGCTGGATCGAAGGGGCCGCCGCCGAACTTGGCGGCATCGATACCATCGTCTGCAACGTCAGCGCGCTGGCGGTTGGCGATACGCCCGAGACCTGGGAGAAATCGTTCCGCACCGACATGATGCATACCGTCAATTCGGTCGCGGCCGCGCTGCCCTATCTGGAAAAGTCGAAATCGGCGTCGATCATCATCGTGTCCAGCGTGTCGGGCTTCGAGGTCGACTTTGCCGCCGGTTCGTATGGCGCCTTCAAGGCGGCCTTGATCCACTACGCCAAGGGTCTAAGCAATCAGCTGATCGCCAAGGGAATTCGCGTCAACGCCGTGTCGCCAGGCAACACATACTTCGAAGGTGGTATCTGGCAGAATATCGAGCGCGGCAAGCCTGATCTTTACAAGACAGCGATGTCGCTCAATCCGACCGGGCGTATGGGCACGCCGCAGGAAGTCGCCGCCGGCGTGGTGTTTTTGGCGAGCCCGGTCGCAAGCCGCATCTCTGGCACCAACCTCATCGTCGATGGTGCACTCACAAAGGCTGTCTAGCGAGCTGTCGACTGGGGTCTCATTGCAGCTCGCTTGGCGGAAGACGTGGTGCTGGCGCTCGCTCAAGGTTTCCGCGACGGCAGTTTCAACGCATGATGCTTTCTGACGCTTGATTGTCGATGGGACCTGCTTTGAGACTTTTGGCTGGAATTAGCTCAAATTGGCCCGTGATGGATTGGAGCGAGAGTTCAAGTTTTTCAATTGGTTAGAGAGCGGCATGTGCACGATGCGTGCACCGGGAGATCAAGAAAAATCTATAGAGGGCAGTGGGCGGCCTCGAAAGATCTGACTTCCGCAGAACTCCCACGCCTGAACCTCGCAAGGGCAGGGCACTCGCCTGCGATTCACGTGCTGATCTTGTCCGTCACGAGGTTGTGCTCTTCGCTCGACTTGCAAGGAGGGGACCCAATTGCAGGCGCGGCAGTTTTCGGCGCAAAGCGGACGTGCGGCCGGACCAGGGCGTCAGAAGAGCCATAGCCCGAGCTCCGTGGGCAGAACCTGTTCGATTACTCAGCCCGCTTCAGCTATTACCATCACGGGAGAGGGTTCGAATCCGAGTTCCGATAAACCATCAAGAAGGCATCGGTTCGCCTTCAAGATGGGTGAAGTGGATATCGAAGGCTTTGTTGGTAATGAAGAGAAAAGTCACATCGTCCGTTTCCGTCGCGCCATGCGATTGCACCATCCCCTCCGGAAACCAGACGAACGTGCCGGGACCATATTCGCCAGCATGCGTACGGAGCACTCCATCGAGAACGTAGATTCCGTGTGAGCAACTGTGCCAGTGCGATATGGTCGTGTAACCGGCGGGGTATTTGATCTTCCAGATCGCCACACCTGTCTTTTCATCGACCTTGCAAGTCTTGAGCGGGAGCTTGCCGTTGATCTCCGGGACATCCAGAATGTCCCAGGCGATCTTGTTGGTATGGAGCGCGAAGTAACCATCGTTCATTGCAGGTCCCCTGTTAGACGTGGGTTGGGGTTGCGAGGAGACGGCTGGTCTCCTCGCCATTCATCTTGTCCGTGACTGTTGACGACCGGTATTCGCGCAAGCGGGGCTACACGGCTACTCTCGCTGCATATTGCGAGACCTCGCGCCGGCCGGCTTGATGCGTGTCGGCGTGCGATTCGCTCGATCGCTCTTTGATGTGATCTGCAACAAACTCTGCATCTCGCCCGATGCCAACAAACCGGCCCGAGCCCCAGGTGTAGAGCCACGGCAATCCAATCACATAGGCGCCGTCGATCGACGTGATGCCTCGCTTGTGGGTTGGATAACCGGTGCCATCGAACATCGGCAGGTCGACCCAGGACCAGTCGGACCGGAAGCCGGTCGTCCAGATGATGCTGGTGATGCCGCTCGCTGCGAGATCGAGCTCCGTCGGTGCCGCAGTGGGAGACCACACCGGTTCATAGTGAGGCGTCACAGGCGCCGCGATTCCATTCTTTGCGATGTGCTCGTCTATCAGTCGGCAGATGCCATTATAGACCCGATCGGCATTGTCGAGATTGGTCTGAAGATCATCGCCAAGCTGCAATCTGGTTCCGCGGCCATCCCTGAGGCGGCCGTAGAGCTTCATGCCTTCGAGGGCGAACTTGCGCAGGTCGACGTCGCGGCCGCCGTCCCGGCCGGTCAGGTAGTGGTTGGCGTTCCTGCGAACACCTTCCTTGAGCGAGTGCTGCTCGACCGGCAGGTCATACTGGCCGAGATCGTCGAGCCAGTCGACCGCGTCCCGGCCCCGATAGAAGCGCGGGCACCGCGGCGCGCTGCCGACGGCGAGATGCACCTTGCGCCCGGCCAGATGCAGATCCTCCGCGATCTGACAGCCCGATTGCCCGCTTCCCACCACGAGGATCTCGCCGGACGGCAACTGATCCGGATTGCGGTAGGCCGAGGAGTGAATCTGGGTGATCGCGGAATCGAGCCGCTCCGCAAACGGCGGTACTTTCGGGACGTGATAGCCGCTGACGGCCAGGACGACGCGATCCGCGGCGATCTCGCCGGCTGTCGTCTCGAGCATGAAGCCGTGACCGGATTGCCTGAGACGCGTGACGGCGACACCTTCGCGAACCGGCGCACAGGTGTGCTTGGCAAAATCCTCGATATAGGAGACGATCTCGTCGCGCAGCATGAAGCCGTGCGGGTCCTTGCCGGCATAGGGAAAGCCTGGAAGCTGGCACTGCCAGTTTGGCGTGACCAGGCAGAACGCGTCCCAGCGCTGCGTCTTCCAGGAATGGGCGATGGTGTTCTTTTCCAGCACGACATGCCCGATGCCATGCTTCTTGAGCTGCGCGCTCATCGCAAGGCCGGCCTGGCCGCCGCCGATCACGACGACCGGATAGTGGGTGTGGAGATCAGACATGATCAGCTCCTGCTATTCTTCAAACGAGACGATGGTGACGGATGCGCCAGGCGTGGCCTCGAATTGGGCTGCCGTTGCTTCGATCCGAGCAAGCTGCCCGAGCGCGCGCGAGCAGAGAAATCCGTATTTTTCGCGAACACGCTCGGCCGCGATGGTCAGCGCGGTGCGGCTCCGTTCGCGGAATTCGGTGAGCGAATAGGTCGCGCCGGCGACGAAATGATCCTTGATGACGAGCGAGGGCGAATAGCAAGCCTCGATCCGCTCATCGGGCCAGCGCACGTTGAAGTGCATCTCAGGCATAGTGCACCTCGCGCATGTCCTGATAGGTCGCCATGTGAGCCTTGGCGGTGCGACTCCAGTCATGACGCCGGGCAACCCTGGCACCATTCGCGATCATGCGCGAGCGCAGGGGTTCGGCAAACGCGCTGAGGACGGCATCCGCGATCGAGCCCGCGTGATGCGGATCGCACCAAGCAACATCGCCGGGGCCGAGATATTCCGTGAAAGGTGCGATGTGCGACACCACCGCCGGCACGCCGCTGGCCATCGCTTCCAGCACGGCCAGGCCAAAGCCTTCGCGCAAGGACGGGAACACCAGTGCATCGGCCAGGCGATAGAGCGACGGCATTTCGGCATCCACCAGCGGACCGGTCTCGATCACCGCATCAGCTGGCAGTCCGGCATCCCGGAGCCGTGACTTGAACTGCTGCCTGTAGAGGTCGTGGTCGAGGAGCGAAGCACCGCCAGCGATGACGAGCTGCGCGGACCGGTGCATGGCGTGCACCTGCCGGAAGGCATCGAGAATGCCGAGTGTATTCTTGCGCTGCTCGACGCCGCCGATCGAGAGCAGGATCGGGCCTGTGCGAAGGCCGAGCCGGGCGCGCAACACCTGGTCGGCGCGTGTCGAGACGGCCGAATAGCACGCCGTGTCGACGCCGTTGCCGACCAGCGTCGCCGCACGGGACATCTCCGCCTTCAGTTGCTCCTGCCAGAACCGACTGACGACGAACAGGCCGTCGGCATGGACGATCGAGCGACGGTCGAGCTCGCAGAGCCGCTCGTCCCTGAATGCATCGATGTGATGAACGGTACGGACATAGCGCTGAATCAGGCCGCGCTGCTTCAGCGTCGCAAGTGCATTGCCGGAAATTCCGTCCTGGGCGTGGAAGACGTCGTACTGCCGATGCGCCAGATCCTCGAAATGCCTGACATAGTCGGCAATTCGCGTTTCGACCATCGCAACGACGTCGCCCGAGGCGAGCGATGCAGGCACCGAGCGCGTCGAGGCAACGGTGCGGCGGAAGAAGCCTTTGCCTGCAGGGTCGGGCGCATGCACGACCGGCCTATGGCCGAGGCGCGCCAGAGCGTCCGCAAGCCCGAGCGCGTGGACCACGCCCCCCCGTGGATTGGTCGAGTGCGTGAGGATCGCGATGCGAAGCCGGGACGAACCACCGCTCATGCCACGCTCCGTTGCGGGCTGCTCTGGCGAGGCGCACAGCCGATCAGCGGCTGCTCCGAAAAATCCCAGACCGTTGCGCGGCCAGAAGCTGTGCGAATGTCGACGGTCGCTCCAGTGGCAACCTCCCCGATGTCCGCTGCCGCGATGCCGCGCCGCTGAAAGCGCGAAAGGGTCTCATCGACGTATTCGGGCTTCGCCGACAGGAGATAGCCAAAGCTCGGGAACGTCAGCAGCCAGCGTTCGAGCGGTGCACCGGCGGGAATCGGAATCGCTTCGACATCCAGCGTGATGGCAACCTGCGAGCACTCGGCGAGCATCGCGGCAGTCCCGACGACACCGCCCTGGCTGATGTCCTTGGCGGCGAGCGCAAGCCCGTCCTCGGCGATGGATGGCAGGATCTCCAGATCGCCCCGCAATCGTTCCGCCGGCGCGTCGGTGGCGGCCTCCCAGTTCGCGAACGGCTCGCGGTACCGGCCGCGCAGATCGATCGCCGCGATGAGCTTGTCGCCGGGCCTGGCGTCGAAGCTGGTGAGAAGCCGCCTGGCGCGGCCGAGGATCGCGACGGCAAACTGGCTTTGGCTGCTTCGAACGTTGGTATGCCCACCGATGACAGGCACACCGAAGGTCTTTGCGGCGGCCTTCAATCCTTCGAGAATGGGCGCGGCGTTGTCCGCACCATTGGACCAGATCGCATTGACGATGGCGGTCGGCCGCCCACCCATCGCGGCGACGTCGGAGATGTTGACCATGGCGCCGCACCAGCCGGCAAACCAGGGGTCGGCGGCGACGAATTCGTTCATGAAGCCTTCGATGGCGAACAGAGTATAGCCGTCGCCATCCGGGATCGCCGCGCAATCATCGCCCACCGAGATGGCGTCGCTGCCCGACAGGTCGAGCGCGGCCGCAACAGCCGCGATGTCGGCCTTGGCGGCGATGCCGCGGCTTTGGCGGAGCCTTTCAGCGAGGCTTGTGAGTGCGGCGCCCGTCAGCATGATCAGGCCGCCAGCTTTGCGAGCGACAGGAAGCCGGTTTCGGGCGTCCGGAACGGCGGGTAGTGATCAAGGTCGGCCTCCATGCGATGGTGCGGCCGGCCATGAAGCTCGAATTCACCGAGCGAGCGCCAATGCATGTGCTGGAACAGGAGAGCATTCTGGCTCTGCACGTTGGCGAGGAAGCGGCGGCAGCCGCGCGCATGGGCGGAGGAGACGGCAAGCCGGATCAGGCCTGCGCCAACGGCGCTGAGCCGGCGATAGCTCTTTTCAACGGCAAGGCGAGAGCCCCACCAGACATCCGCCTCGTGCTCATCGGCGTGAATGCGCACGGTGCCGACGACATCGTCCTCGACCACACCAAGCAGTGACACCCCCACGAGCGGAATGGCGACGTCGTCGACTGGGTCGCGATCATCGCCCGCGAACACGTGCTGCTCCTCGCAGAAAACCTTGCGCCGCAAAGCGGTAGCGGCAGCTCGTTCCCACGCTTCGGTTGCGAATTTGACCTGGAATTCGGGCGCGACGAACGGTTTGAACGGCTCGAACATCATGCGCTTGCTCCGCGCTCATAGGTGGAGAGGGCCGAGCAGGCGCCGCATTTGCCGCAGCCTGCCTTGATGTCGGTTGCGCGCAAGCCGCCAGCGCGAAGCATGTCGGCGAGCGGACGCAGGATCTCGTGCATGAACGCCGGAGACGGCGTCGGATGGCTCTCCAGCGGCGTGCCGGCGATCGGCACGAACGGCACGACGAAGGGATAGACGCCGATATCGATGAGCCGGCGGGATATCGAGAGAATCTCGGAAGGCTCATCGCCAAGCCCGGCAAGGATGTAGGTCGAGACCTGGCCACGGCCGAAGACCGGGACGGCAGCAGAGAAAGCGTCCATATAGGCCTCGATCGACACCTGCGCCTTGCCCGGCATGATCCTTTGGCGCACGGCGGGCCCGATGACTTCCAGATGCATGCCGAGTGCGTCGACGCCTGCCTCCTTCATGCGCCGGAACCAGGCGAAATCATCCGGCGGTTCGCATTGCGCCTGGATCGGCAGGTCGATGGCGGCTTTGACGGCCTGCGCACTCTCCGCAAGGATGCTGGCGCCGCGGTCGGACGTATGCGGCGTGCCCGTCGTCATCACCATGTGGCGCACGCCGTCAA
Source organism: Bradyrhizobium sp. UFLA05-153 (assembly GCF_054185185.1). Taxonomy (NCBI): domain Bacteria; kingdom Pseudomonadati; phylum Pseudomonadota; class Alphaproteobacteria; order Hyphomicrobiales; family Nitrobacteraceae; genus Bradyrhizobium; species Bradyrhizobium sp. UFLA05-153. The sequence continues at coordinate 33,331 of NZ_JBBIAM010000019.1, read as the reverse complement.
GCTCGGCAGCCGCCTTGGCAACTTCGGCAAGCTGCGCCGGCGTCTTGCGCTCGACCGTACGTCCCGCCGCGAGCGACTGCCCGATGGCGCAGAACTGACAGGTCTTGGTGCGGCTCTGGTAGCGAATGCAGGTCTGGAGCACGGTGGTGGCGAGGACGTCGCGCCCGTGCAGGGTGGCAATCTTCCAATAGGGAACGCCGTCCCCGGTCGTGCGGTCGTAGAATTTGGGCCGCAGCGGGAACGAGACGTCGGCGAGCACGACGCCATCGCGCGAGATGCGGCTGCGCCCAACCTCGTCCGGCCGCTCGACGAGATAGGGACTCTCGAAGGCCGGCGCATTGTGGACCGGAATCATCACAGTCGCGCCGTCGATCGTGAATGGCGTGTGATCCGACGGCCCAGCACCGCCGCGGCGGCCTGTCGCCCCGGTCTTGGGATCAGCGAGCCGAACCCCGAAGGACTGCAACTCGTTGATCAGTTGCTCGGTCGGCATCGCCTTGGGTTGCGGCATCTGCGGTCTCATCTGATTGGTCTCCCGGAATGGGCATGAGGCGGTTCGGGTGAAAGCCGTGCATCGGACGCGCGGGTCTGTCGTTCAGCACCAGCGAAAGCAGCTCCGGCCGGGCGTAGTGGCCGACCGAGTCCATCATCCGCTTGCGCTTGGTGATCAGTGCGAGGTCGAGATCGGCGACGAGGATTCCCTCGCCGCTGGTCAAAGGCGGCACCAGGTGATTGCCTTCCGGGGAGACGATCGCAGTCATGCAGCCGCCGCGCAGGCCTTTGCGCAGGCCTTCCTCGGGCGAGATCTTGGCAATCTGCTCCTCGGTCAGCCAGCCCGTGGCGTTGACCACGAAGCATCCGCTTTCGAGCGCATGATGACGGATCGTCACCTCGATCTGGTCGGCAAAGACCTGGCCGACCAGTGATCCCGGAAACTGGGCGGCGTGGATTTCTTCATGCTGGGCCATCAGCGCGTAGCGGGCGAGCGGGTTGTAGTGCTCCCAGCAGGCCAGCGCGCCGACCCGGCCGACCGCGGTCTCCACCACCTTCAAACCGGCGCCATCACCCTGGCCCCAGATCATGCGCTCGTGGAATGTCGGTGTGATCTTGCGGCGCTTCAGCACAAGCGCGCCGTTGGCGTCGAACACGAGCTGTGTGTTGTAGAGCGAACCGTGATCGCGCTCGTTGACGCCGAGCACGATCACCATGGCATGACGCTTGGCCGCCTGCGCGATCGCGTCGGTGACGGGGCCGGGCACGACGACGGCATTGTCGTAGAGCTGGATGTGCTCGGCGCCGCTCAGGACCGGCGGACGGACAAAGGAGAAATAGGGGTACCAGGGAACGAACGTCTCCGGAAAAACGGCGAACTGGACTCCCTTGCCGGCCGCCTCCACGATGGCCGCCAGAATCCGGTCGACCGTTCCGGTCGGCGTGTCCAGATCCGGCGCGATCTGAATCGCGCCGGCTCTGATCGTGCGCTTCGCTGTCACTGTGCTCCTCCCTCGTCCGTCGCGCGAGCCAACCGAGGTCAGACGGTCCAGGTGTGGATCATGAACGCGTCGTCCCGGCGGTGAAGCAGGATGAGATCGAGCACATCGAGCGGATTGATCGGCCGGATTCCGGGAATGAGCGACGGCTCGCCATGGCCGTAGAGCGCTTGCAGCGCGAACCGGCAGGCATAGACCTTGCCGCCTTCATCCATGAATTTTGCGAGCTGGTTGTTGAAGTTCTGCGCGCCGGGGAACGCTTCGTCGCCGATCTTCGGGAAGCCGCGCTGAATGCCGAGCGTGACGCCGGGCCCGTAAAGCAGGACCGACGTCTCAAAACCCTTCCGCTTGAGGCGCAGTGCCTGAAGAATGTTGACGAGGCCGATGGAGCCCTCGAACGCGACGGTGTGGAAGGTGACCAGCGCCTTCTCACCCGGCTTTGCTTTGACGTCCTCGAAAACCTTCTCTTCATAGTCGACAAGAAAGTCGCCCTTCTGACGCGCGGGCATGTTCACTGCTGGCATAGACACCTCCTGTTCACGTCCGGGCCTCCCGGATCGAGATCAGGTTTTGCAATCAACGTGCCAAGCGGTGTTCTGCACTACAAATCATCACAACATACAATTTGCATTCAATTATGCAGTCATTGTTGACTGGAGACCTGACTGGATTTGAATATGCTTGCGCTATGTTTGAAAAATCCTGCCTGAAAATGCTGAGCAGCGCGCTCGATCGTTGTGCAACCCGCTCAGACTGGCCGCCTCTCCAGGGCACCAATAAAGTGCGATGCGATTGCGTTTATGCTTGCAACAATATACAGTCAATTCTGCTGACGTTATCTCCCGGGACTGAGCAATGGCCGACTGGCGACCCGACCTATCGAACAGCGACAAGCCTCGCTATCTCGCAATCGCAGACGCAATCGCTGACGATATCGCCGCCGGACGACTTGTGATCGGCGATCGCTTGCCGCCGCAACGGAAACTGGCCAAGCGTCTCGATGTCGATTTCACGACCGTTGCGCGCGGCTATGTCGAGGCCCAGAAGCGCGGGCTGATCGAATCGAAGGTCGGTCAGGGCACCTTCGTTCGCGACAAGCCGCGTCCGCGGCGCGCGGCGGCGAGCTTCCCGCCCCGTCCCGTCGACCTGTCGATGAATCTGCCGCCCGAGCCTGACGATCCCGAACTGATCGAGCGCATGCAGGCCGGCGCGGAACATGTGCTGCGCGACATCGTATCGCTGCTGCGCTACCAGGGTTTTGGCGGCTCGCAGGCCGACAAGGATGCCGCATCGAGCTGGCTCGGACGCCGTGCGCTGGTGCCGGCACAGAGCCGCATCTTCGTTTCGCCGGGCGCGCATCCGGCGCTGCTCGGCATCCTCTCGATCCTGGCGAAAGCGGGCGAGGTGGTGTTGTGCGAGGCCATCACGTATCCAGGAATCCGATCCATCGCCGCGCAGCTCGGCATTGCCCTTGTGGGCCTGCCGATGGATCCTGATGGCATCGATCCGGAGGCGCTGACCAACGCCTGCAAGAAGCTCAAGCCCAAGGCCATCTACCTCAATCCGACGCTCCAGAACCCCACGACCCTGACGATTCCGGACCCGCGACGACGCGAGATCGTCGCGATCGCGCGGCGGTTCAAGTTGCCGATCATCGAAGATGACGCCTACGGCTTCATTCCCGAGCACGGTCACGGCCACGCGCCCTTTGCGGCGATCGCGCCCGATCTGACATGGCATGTCGCGGGACTGGCAAAATGCATCGGAGCGGGCTTGCGAGCCGCGTACGTCGTCGTGCCCGATACGCGCTCGGCCTGGCCGTTTGCTTCTGCGCTGAGATCGGCGACCGTGATGGCATCGCCGCTCACCGTGGCGATCGCCACGCGCTGGATCGAGGACGGCACTGCGGACACGATGTTGCGGTTCATCCGCGCCGAGACCTCGGCGCGACAGAAGCTCGCCGCCGAAATCCTGCCCAAGGGGTCCTATCGTGGCGATCCCCTGAGCTTCAACCTGTGGGTTGCGCTGCCCGAACCATGGAACCGGTCGGCTTTCGTGGAGCATATGCGGCAGACCGGCATCGGTGTCGTCGCAAGCGATGCCTTTGTCGTGAGTGATCCGCCACCAGAAGCAGTGAGAATCTGCATCGGCGGTCCTTCGACGCGAACGCAGATTAGAGGTGCGCTCGAGTACACGGCTCACGCGCTCGTCGAAACGCCGGCTCTGGCGTCGTCGTTTCTTTGAATTGTTTCGGCGAACGGCGCCCGATCTAGTCCCAGACTCCGGCGTGCCGATAAGTACCTTACCGAGCCGCCGAAGTCAGCTGGGGCCACTAAGAAGGTGAGCAACAGGCGAAAAGCGACTTCACGCGAACGGCAGCTTCTGACGCAAAGCGGAACACTGTTGATCAACCTGGGGAGCAGTTTGGCGACTTCGGCTCATACCCGTTCAGGGTCGCTGTTGTGCGCAAGGCAGACGCCACTTGATTGAGATGCTTTTCACTGGCTGTAGTTTGCTCAAATTGGCCCATGATGGATTGGAGCGAGAGTTCAGGGTTTTCAACTGGTTAGGATGCCTCGTGTGCGCGACGCGTGCACCGGGAGATCAAGAAAAATCTTGCGACAGCCAAGGAGGAGCACTTTCTGAAGCGGACGGGGCGGCCTTCAGTGGTGCAAGTGCAACGCAGGATTTCGAGAGTTACGGCAGACTGTGCGAGGCTGACGAGCGACCTCAGTTCTCGAAGATGAAAATTGTCACTCAATCGCCACGTAATCGCGTGGGCGTGCTGATCCACCCGAGATCAAACCGCTCCTAGGTTGTGGGTTGGTCGCGTTCCCCGCGACCAACGAGTATAGCGGGCGGATGCTCCTGTGCTCCCATCAGCGGCAGTTGTTGATAGGGTCGGTCGTATGTGCGCTGCCACACATGAGGCACCGCAAGCTGTCAATTCGTCGGCCCGTCGCCGCGAATGGCGAACGTCGTAGCCTTCAGCTTAGTCATACCGAACTTGTCGAACAGCTTATCGTATGTGCCGTCGGCACGGATCGCGGTGAGCGCATCTGCGACGGCCTGGGCGAGTTGCTTGTCGCGGAAGGCGAAAGTGATGTCGGTGCCGGCGATGTCGCGGACCCAGATCTTGGCGATGCCCTTCTGTTCGAGTGAGTTCGCGGTCTCGTTGATGTTGAGCGCGGCCTCGAGCTGCCCGGCGCGCAGCGCCGCCGAGGTGGCGGTGACGGTGGTAAAGGTGCGCAGCTCGATCGGCTTGAGGCCCTTGGCCTCCATCGCCGTGCTGAACTCGCGCGCCTTGCGCTCGGTGTAGGTCGCCGATTCCACGCCCACCACGCGGCCGGCGAGATCCTCGAATTTTTCGAGCTTCAGGCTGGAGGAGGGATCGGTGTAGATGCTGATGGCCTGCTGAGCGTAGGGCACGAGATAGAGCATCTTCGAGCGCTCCTCGGTCCAGAACAGGCCGGTATTGATGGCATCGAAGCGGCCGGAGCGCAGCGCCGGGATCATCGGTGGGAAATCCATGCGCAGGAACACCGCCTCGACGCAGATGCGCTTGGCGATCTCGCGGGCGAGCTCGACATTGAGCCCCTGCAACTCGCCCTTGTCGTCGACGAACTGCTGCGGCGGCAGCGTCGGGTTGATCGACATCTGCCATTTCGGAGCTTCGATCAGGCTCGATGCCGGCACCTTCGGCGTGCAGGTCTGTGCGCCGGCCGCCTGGGTCAGGCCGACCAGAAGGGCGAGGGCGGAGAAGGTTTTTGGAAATCGCATCTGAATACTCCTGTCAAATCATGGGTGGCAGAGGAGCCGTTCTCCGGTCCGGATTCTTCTTCATTGTTCGCGTCATCCGGCGGCCGCCGCATCGCGATCGGCCTGCCGGGTCAGGATCAGCGAAATGTGGCGGGCGGCCGTCACGACCTCGTCGCGCTGGTTGAGGAGATCGAGCATCTCGATGACGATGCCGCGTCCGGGATTCTTGGTCGGCCGCTTCTCGACGAAGCGGAAGCGGACGCGCAAGGCGTCACCGGCGACGATGGGCCCCTTGAACTTCACGTCGTCCCAGCCGAGCGAGGCGACCGAGGTCTCCTCGTAGAGTTTCAACTCCGACTTCAGCCCCTCCATCAGCGACAGGCCGAACAGCCCGTGGCCAATCACGGCGGGAAAGCCGCGCGACTTGGCATAGGCGGCATCGACATGAAGCGGGTGATGATCGCGCGTGACATCGGCAAAGACTGCGATGTCTGCCGCCGTCACCACGTGTGCAGCGGTCTCGAACTCCGCGCCGAGCGCGATGTCCTCATAGCGGAGATTGACGGGAACGCTCGTGGTCATGCGGATCCCTCAGGCGACTTTGCGGGGCCGCGCCGGCAGGGCTCTAAAGCTCAGCGCGATCCCCATCGGCCCGGAGCGGAAGATGCGCGGGTCCATGTCTTTCAGTTGTGGGCTGATGCGTGGCCTGAAACCCATATGGGCGAGAATGTCCTCTTCTAGCCGAACGCCCGGCGCGATCTCGGTCAGCGTCACGCCGCCGTTCTCGAGTTCGAATACCGCGCGCTCGGTAACGTAGCTGACGTGCTGGCCGCGCTGCGCGGCGAGCGAGGCGCTGAAGCTGACCTGGCCGACTTGCGGAACGAATTTGCGGAAGGCGCCGTCGCGCCGGATCGCGAGGCGGCCGTTCTCGACACCGATGTCGAACTTGCCGCCGGTCATGGTGCCGCTGAAGATCAGCCGCTTGGCGTTCTGGGTGATGTCGATGAAGCCGCCGGAGCCGTCGCGGCGCTCGCCGAAACGGGTGACGTTGACGTTGCCGGCTTCGTCCACCTCCGCGAAGGAGAGGAAGGCGCAGGAGAGGCCGCCGCCGTCGTAGAAGTCGAACTGGTAGGCCTGGTCGAGAATGACGCGCGGATTGATGGCGGTGCCGAATTCGCGGGCGTGGCCGGGCACGCCGCCGACCACGCCGGACTCCACCGTTAGCGTGATCAGGTCGGAAATGCCTTCCTCGGCCGCGACATTGGGGATCATCGCGGAGATGCCCACGCCGAGATTGACGACGTCGCGCGGGCGCAATTCGAAGGCGGCGCGGCGGGCGATCACCCGGCGCTCGGTCAGCGGATCTGGCGTGATCATTGCCACCGGCACGCGCGTCTCGCCGCAGCGCGCGGGATCGTAAGTCGTGCCGTAGGTCTGCATCTGCCCGGGCTCGAGCACGACGTGGTCGATCAGGAAGCCCGGGATCTTCACCATCTGCGGATGGATCGAGCCGCGCTTCACGATGCGCTTGACCTGGCAGATCACGGTACCGCCGGCATTGTGCACGGCTTGCGCGATCGAGAGATCTTCCCGCGTCGTGCCCTCGTGCTCCATGCTGATATAGCCGTCCTCGTCGGCCGAGGTGCCGCGGATGATGGCGACGTCGGGCGGGGCGGGGACGCGATAGAGCAGCCAGGACTGGCCGTGCAACTCAAGCAGGTCCACCAGCGGCGCGGTGGTGCGTTTGTTCATGCGGCCGCCGTCCTGGCGCGGGTCCATGTAGGTGTTGAGGCCCACATGGGTGAGCACGCCGGGATGCCTTGCTGCCATGGCGCGGCAGAGTTGGCTCATCACGCCTTGCGGGAAATTATAGGCGTCGATCAGCTCGTCGCGGACGAGGCGCATGAACGGCACCTGGAGTCCGAAATTGCCGCCGATCACGCGCGCGATCAGGCCTTCATGGGCGAGATGGCAGAGGCCCTTCTCGGTCACGGCGCCGACGCCGGTGATGTTGATCAGCGTCAGATTGTGCGGGCCGTGGCCGCCGAGGAAGCGTTGCTCCAGCGCGTCGAGGATGGCTTCGGCCGCGCCCGTGCCGCCATTGCCGCCGACGATCAGCGTGTCGGTGTCGCGAATGAGGCCGGCGGCTTGCTCCGCCGTGATGATGCTCAGCATGAGTGCGCGTCCCGCATCACGCGGCCTCCTTCTCGACCTGGCGGGCGATGATCAGCCGCTGGATCTGGTTGGTGCCCTCGTAGATCTGCGCGAGGCGGACGTCGCGGAAGATGCGCTCGATGCGGTACTCGCGCGAATAGCCGTTGCCGCCGTGGATCTGCAGCGCGTTGGAGACGTGCTTCATCGCCATGTCGGTGGTGAACAGCTTGGCCTGCGCCGCTTCCTTGGCGATCGCCTCGCCGGCATCGTGCAGGCGTGCGGCGTGGTGGATCAGGAGGCGCGCGGCTGCGATGTCGGTCGACATGTCCGCGAGCATGAATTGCACCGCCTGGAAGCCGATGATGGCCTGGCCGAACTGCTTGCGGTCCTTGGCATAGGCGGTGGCATCCTCGAACGCGGCCTGCGCCATGCCGAGCGCCATCGAGGCCATCATCAGTCGGCTGAAATTGAAATTGCTCATGGCCATCTTGAAGGCCTGGTTCTCCGGCCCCATCACGCTGTCGGCCGGCAGGCGCACGTCGGAGAACGTGATCTGGCAGTCGTCGAGGCCATGCATGCCGAGCAGCTCCTCGTTCTTGCCGCGGGCGATGCCGGGCAGGGCGCCGTCGACAAGAAGGCAGGAGATGGAACGGTGGCCCGCCTCGCTGCCGGTGCGCGCGAACACCATGATGCGGTCGGCGACGCCGCCGAGCGTCACCCAGGCCTTGGTGCCGTTGAGCCGCCAGCCATTGCCCTCGCGCACCGCATTTGTGCGGATGCTGGCGACGTCGGAGCCGTGGTCGGGCTCCGAGACCGCGGTGGCGGGAATGATGTCGCCGCTCAGGATCTTCGGGATCAATTCCTTGTGCGCGTCGGTGCCGTGATGGTCGAAGAACAGTACGGCCTCAACGGGGATCGCGAATGCGTTGGCGACCGCGCCGGAGCAGCGCGCCAGTTCTTCTATCGCGATGCAGGCCGCAACCGCATCGAGGCCGGCGCCGCCGGCGCCTTCGCGCAGGCAGATGCCGAACAGGCCGAGATCGGCCATGCCCTTGTAGAGCGTGCGGTCGAAACGGTCCTCGCGGTCGATCGCGGCGGCGCGCGGCAGGATCTCCGCTTCGGCGAAGCGGCGGGCGGTCTCGCGCAGGGCTTTCTGGTCTTGGCTGTAAAAGCGGTCCATGGCGTGCTCCCGTCAGTCGCTGGCGAGCTTGGAATCGTGGGAGACTTCGCTGCGATCACGATCGAGGAAATAGACCGCGACGTCGTCGCCGGGCACGCCATAGGCGCTGCAGACGCCACGGGTCAGCGCCATGGCGGCGGCGCGGCGTTCGGCCTCGCTGCGGCGGAACGCGTGGACCTTGAGCAGGATGCGTTGGCCGGTGGCTTGCGCGCCAAAGACGCCGGCATGCGCGTAGTCGTCCGGCGCAATGGGCAGGAAATAGAGGGTCACCGTATCAGCGGTGACGCCGAACGCCGACATCAGGCCGTCGGTCACGGACCGCGCCAGCGCGGCCTTGCGCTGGTTTGGGACTTGCGGGGCGAGCACTTCGACATAGGGCATCGATCAGACCTTCGCGGACCTGGCCGCAGACGATTTGGATGAAGACGATCTGGACTTCGCGGATTTCCGCGGGACCGGGGCGTCGATCTGGCGGCAGGAGTCGCGCTTGATCAGCCGGGCGCCGACGCGATATTCGCGAACACCCTCACGGCCGTTGCCTTTGGCGTCCATGCGATGCAGCAGCCGGTCGACGGCGAGATTGGCGAGATCACGTGCGCCGTTGTCGACGATGCTGATCGAGGGGCGATGCCATTCGAACCAGGGCATGTCCTCGTAGCAGAGCAGCGAGATATCGGCGGGAATGGCGATGTTCCGTTCCGCGGTGACGCGCAGCACACCGAGCGTTGCCTCGTGATTGGCGACGAAGATCGCGCTCGGCGGGCGGGGAAGGTCGAGCAGCCTGCGGGCGCACGTCGCGCCGGTCTCGGGCACGAAATGGCCGGCATGAATCAATGTGTCGTCCCTGGCGATGCCGGCCTCACGCAGCGCGCGGACATAGCCGGACAAACGTTCGCGGCCGGACGTCGTGTCCTGGCGGCCGACGATCAGCCCGATGCGCTTGTGGCCGAGCTCGATCAGGTGGCGCGTGCCCAGATAAGCGCCTTGCGGATCGTCCGCGAGCACGGTCTCGAGATCGGTTGCGTCATCGCGCCGCACCAGGCAGACGATGGGCACGTCCTTGGCCAGCGCCTTGAGCTGCGCGCCGTTCTTGCCTGTCGGCACCACGATCAGCCCGTCGATGCGGTGATCGACCAGCGTGGTGAGCGTGTCGCTCTCCTGCTGCGGATCGTCGCCGCCGATGCACAGAAGCATCTGATAACCCAGCGCCTTCAGGCGCGCCTGCACCACTTCGGCCATCACCTGGAACGAGGCGTTGGTGAGATTGTGGACGAGAAGCGCCACGAGGCGTGACTGCCCGGTCTTGAGGCCCCGTGCGATCGGGTTCGGCCGATAGCCGAGCCTGCGCGCGATGCGCACCAGGCGCTGCTGCGTGCGCTCGCTGGTCAGGCCGGTTCCCGTCAGCGCCCGGGAAGCAGTGCTGACCGAAACGCGGGCCGCCTGTGCCACATCTTTGAGCGTGACGCTCATCCAACCTGCCGATAGACTGCAAACGATTGCAGAAACGCTATGAGCTTATTCCACGCGGATCAAGCTCAAAAAATGGATGGTGTTGCCCAATGCAGAGCCATTTGTGCAAACGATTGCATAAATCATGCGGATATTCCGCAGACGGCACTCGTCGCCTGAATTCACCCGAGCACCCGGCAGTTCCCTGATGAAGACGTTCCGCGGCACCTACACTGTCATGATCACCCCGTTCGCGGCAGCGGGCGAGGTCGATGTCGCGGCATTGCGCGCCTTCGTCGACTGGCAGATCGCGGAGGGCATTCATGGGTTGATCCCGCTTGGCTCGACCGGCGAGTTCCTCTCCATGGACGATGACGAGAAGGCGCTGGTTGCGGAGGTCGTCATCACCCAGGCTGCGGGGCGCGTGCCCGTGCTGATCGGTACCGGGGCGGAAGATACGCGTGAGGTGGTGCGCCTCAGCCGTCGTGCCGAAAAACTGGGCGCCGACGGCGTGATGATCATCCCGCCGTTTTATTCGACGCCGACCGACGACGAGCTCGTCCATCACTACAAGACGGTGGCCGACGCGATCGCGCTGCCGATCATGGTCTACAACAATCCGGCAACCGCCAATGTCGATCTCAAGCCGCCTCTCGTGGCGAGGATCGCCGAGATCGACAACTGTCTCTATATCAAGGAGTCGACGCTGGAGGTGACGCGCGTGCGCGACATCATCCGCCTCTGCGGCGACAGGATGACGGTGTTCGGCGGCATCCTCGGCTTCGAGTCCTTCGTCGAGGGAGCACAGGGCTGGGTAGCCGTGGCCTCCAATGTCGTGCCGTCCGAGATGGCGCGCATCTTCAGCCTTGTCGCCGACCACGGCGGGATCAAGGAAGCGCGTGAGCTCTATCTCAAATACCTGCCGGTGATCGAATTCGTCGGCGGCCAGGCCTATGTCGCCGGCAGCAAAGCGCTGCTCGGTCATATGGGTTTTGCAGCCGGCAATCCGCGCCCGCCGCGCCTGCCGCTGCCGGCAGCACAGGACGCTGCCGCGCGTGCCCTGGTCAAGACGTTCGATCTCGCGTGGCGCAGCGCGCCAATTGCGGCTGCCTGAACTGAGGTGTGAACGGATGAACCTGCTCGACGGCGTCAAGATCCTCAGCTTCAATCATTACCTCGCGGGCCCGCTGGCCGCGCAGACGCTGGCCGATCTCGGCGCCGACGTCATCGCGGTCGAGCCGATCGAAGGGGCGTTTCAGCGCAACTGGGCGGTCGCCAACCACTTCGTCGCAGGTGACAGCGTCAATCATCTGGCCACGGGGCGGAACAAGCGAAGCCTCGCCGTCGATCTCAAGCATCCCGACGGCATCGCTGCGGTGAAGAAGCTGGTCGCGACCGCCGACGTCGTGATGGAGAATTTCCGTCCCGGAACCATGGCCAAGCTCGGTCTCGGCTACGACACGCTGAAGGCGATCAATCCCGGCCTAATCTATGCCGTGGCAACCGGCTTCGGATCGGAGGGGCCGTACAAGGATCGCCCCGGCCAGGATCTGCTGCTCCAGGCGATGTCGGGTCTTGCGATGCGGACGGGGCGGGCGGACGGCGAACCGACGGCGGTCGGCGCCGTCATCGTCGATCAGCACGCCGCCTCGCTCTATGCCATGAGCATCCTCGCGGCGTTGTTTGCAAGAACCAAGACCGGGAAGGGCCAACTCGTTGAGGTCAACCTTTATCAGGCCGCCCTCGATCTCCAGGTCGAGCCGCTGACCGCCTGGCTGAACGGCGCGCCGTCGCCGACCTCGCGCGGTCCGGCCGGCATCGCGGCGTGGTTCAGCCCCGGACCTTACGGCATTCACGCGACGGCCGACGGTCATCTCGCGATTTCCATGGCGTCGCCCAAGGCGCTCGCGGTCGCGCTCGACAGCGAAGCGCTCGAGCAGTTCGGCGATACCGACAGCTTCTCGAAGCGCGAAGAGATCACGCGTATCGTGGCGGCGCGGCTGAGGCAGAAGCCGACGGCGGAATGGCTGCCCGCGCTGGAAGCCGCGCGGGTCTGGCACGCGCCGGTGCAGGATTATCGCGACCTCGAGACCGATCCCCAGCTCAACCACCTTGGCGTATTCAAGAGCGTCGAGAGTGCAGGGGGCGCGCCGATCCGCATGGTCGCGCACCCCGCGCGCTATGACGGCCGGACGCCCGAGGTGCGGCTAGTGCCGCAGCGGCTGGGTGCGCAGACGCGGGAGGTGCTCGGCGAGATCGGCTACCGCGCCGCGGAGATCGACGCGATGGTCGCCGGCAAGGCCGTGGGAGTGGCGCGATGATCGATTTCTCTGTCCCCGAGGAGACACGCCTGCTGGTCGACACCGTCCGCCGTTTCGTCGAGACGGAGGTGCAGCCGCTCGAAGACGTTGTGGAGCAGACGGCTACGGTGCCGGCGGATGCGCTGGCGATCACCAAGGCCAAGGCGCAGAAGCTCGGCCTCTACGCCATGAACATGCCGGCTGATGTCGGCGGCGGCGGGCTGTCCTGCGTGGAGCATTGCCTGGTCGAGGAAGAATTCGGCAAGACGTCGGACGCGCTGATCCGCCGTGTGTTCGGCCAGGTCTATCCGATGCTGATGGCCTGCAAGGGCGATCAGGTCGAACGGTACCTGCTGCCGACGGTGAAAGGCGACAAGATCTGCGCCATGGCGATCACCGAGCCGGGCGCCGGCTCCGACGCGGCGTCGATTAGCACTACGGCCCATCTAGATGGCGATGTGTGGGTGCTCAACGGCACCAAGCATTTCATCAGCGACGGCGACATCGCCGACTATGTGATCCTGATGGCGCTGACCGACAAGGACAAGCGTGCCCGCGGCGGGATCACGCTGTTCCTGGTCGATCGTGGCACGCCAGGCTTCAAGGTCGCGCGGACCCAGCCGATGATGGGCCATCGCGGCTACGGCCATGCCGAGCTGAATTTCGAGGACTGCCGCATCCCCAAAGCTGCCGTGCTCGGCGAGGTCGGCGGCGGCTTCAAGCTGATCATGCAGAGCGTGCTGCAGATCCGCCTCGCCCATATCGGCGCGCGCGCCGTGGGCATGGCGCAGCGCGCGTTGGAGATGATGCGCAGGCATGCCGGCGAGCGGCGCCAGTTCGGCCAGCTCATCGGCGAATTCCAGATGGTGCAGAAGCTGATCGCCGATTCCGCCGCCGAGATTTTTGGCGTGAAGATGATGGTGATGAACGCCGCCTGGGACATCGACCAGGGCAAGGATGCGCGCGACAAGGTCTCGATGATCAAGGTCGCGGCGTCCGAGATGCAGGGCCGCGTGGTCGACCGCGCCATCCAGGTGTTCGGCGGCATGGGCTTCAGCAAGGACCTGCCGCTGGAGCGGATGTATCGCGACGCGCGCGTCACCCGCATTTATGATGGCACCTCCGAAATCCACCGCATGCTGGTTGCGCGCAGCACCATCAAGAACGGCTTGCAGCTCTAGGAAGAGATCATGTCTCACGCACCTCTCAAGCCCGGCGCTGCCTTCGCATTTCGCAAGACCATGACGGTGGCCGAGCAGGCGATGTTCACCGGCATCAGCGGCAATCTCGGCGGGCTCTATGTCGATGCCGTCCGCGCCAAAAAGGCGGGCGCCTCCAACATGGTGGCCTTTGAGCTTGCCGTGGGCGGTCTTGCCACCACCTGCCTCAACCAGCTCGGCGGACCGACGCGACGGATCGGCAGCATCGCGCTGAATTTCGCGGCGCCCGTGATCGTCGGCGAATCCGTCGAGGCCAGGGCGGAGATCGTTTCGGTCGCCGGCGACGACGCAGTCTGCCGTGTCACCTGCACGCTGTCGCCCTCGGGCGCGACCGTGGTGGAGGGCACCGCGACGCTGGTTCCCTTCGCGAAGGCCTGAGTGATGTACGAGCCAAAGTCCTTCGACGATCTCAAGGTGAATGACAGGGTCAGCCTGAGCAAGACCATCACCGAGGCCGATGGCGCGCTCTATATCGCCGCGACCGGCGATTTCGGCCCCGTTCATGTCGACGAGGTCTATGCCGGCGCGACCCGCTTTGGCCGTAGGCTGGCGCCGGGGATCATGGTCGCGGGCCTCTGCACCAGCATCCTCACCAGCGAGCTGGTCGGCACCATCGGCGTGTCGGTGGAAGACCGCTTCTGGTTCACCGGTCCCGTGTTCTACGGCGACACGCTCACCTTCGACGTCTGGATCGCCGAGCAGCACGACGAGACCCGCACGATCATCTGGGAAGCCAGCGCGCGCAACGAGGGCGGCCTCGAAGTGCTGAAGGCACGCGCGAGCCTGAAATTTCCACGACGGAAACCGTTATGAGCAAGGCAATGAAGAAACCAGGCTTGCGCGGCGTCACGGTCGCGACCGTGCTGCCCTTCAGGGACGACAGCTCGATCGACTGGGACGGTTACGCCCGCGTGCTGGACTATTGCGCGTGTCCGGACGGCATCGCGGCGGTGTTCGTCAACGGCCATGCCGGCGAGGGCGGGTCGCTCTCGGACGACGAACGTCAGGCGGTGATCGAGCGGACACGCCAGCAGATCGGCGGCAAGCCGCTGCTATCAGGCATCATCGCGCATTCCACCGCGGAGGCAATCCATCAGGCCCAGCTCGCGGAAGCGGCCGGCGCCGATTGCGCCGTGTTGTTCCCGCCCGCGCCGCTCGGCGGCGGTGCCTCGGCGACCTCGCGCGCGCCGGTGGCTTTCGTGCAGGCAGTCAGCTCCGCGATCGGAATTCCCGTGTCGATCTTCCAGTATCCGCTGGCATCCGGATTTGGCTACTCGCCGGAGACGCTGGCCAAGATCGCCGCGCTCGACAACGTCATCGCCATCAAGGAGGGCAGCGACACTATCTTCGCCTATGACGAGAACCGGCGGGCGGTGAAGCAGGCCGACGCTTCCGTCGCGATCCTGCCGTCGAACTTCAACTGGTTCCTGCCGCAGCTCGCCGTCGGCGGCGACGGTATTCTCTCCGGCCTCGTCAGCCTCGCGCCGCATCTGTTCGTCGCGCTGTGGCAGGCCTCGCTCGCCGACGACCTCAAGGCGATGCGCGCCGTCAACGAGCGGCTCTATCCGATCGTCCGCGCCATCTACGGGCCTGCGCCGATCATGGACATGCACACGCGCATGAAGGTGGGGCTGAAGGCGCTCGGCCTGATCCGCAACGCCGATCCGCGGCCGCCGTTGCTGCCGGTTCTGCCCGCGCTATGCGACGCCATCGCAACGACGGTCGGAGCCGCGCGCGCGACCGGCGACATCCGTCTGGCATGAGGGACGTGCCGATGCGGGACGAAGCCTTCATCCATATCGTGCGGGTCGACATCGATCCCGAGCACGAGGCTGCGTTCAACGCCTGGTACGAGCAGAAGCATTTTCCCGATCTGCTCGCCTGTCCCGGCTGGCTCTCGGCAAAGCGCTTCGTCTCGATTGGCGATGGGCCGAAATATGCCGCGATGTACGAAGTCGCGGGGCGATGGGCATTCGAGACGCCGGAGTTCCTGAAGGTGAAGGGTTTTGGTCCGTTCGAATCCCTGGTGAAGAATTTCATGCGCATCCAGCTCAGGCCGATGTCTGGACCGGCTTGAGGGGATCGCTGATGATGCAGCCGGCCGTGTCGAAAAGATCCGGTTGGCCGCATCCAAGAACGTTGAGGGGAAGGCCGGCGAGGATCTGGTTTTTGGCGTCTTACTGGAGGTTCAAAATGTTCTCGACACTGCTTCGCTTGATTTCCGCTATTGCGCTCGTTCTCGCATCCACGGCGGTGCATGCCGCCTGTACGCCAGCGATCACTGACGACGATCTGATCGCGCCCGGGAAATTGCAGCTTTCCATCAACCCGACCAATCCGCCGCAGCAATTCGTCGACAAGGACGGCCAGTTGCAGGGCCTCAACGTCGAGCTCGCCGCCGAGCTCGGCAAGCGGTTGTGTCTTCCGGTCGAACTCGTCCGGATGGACTTTCCCGCAATGATTCCCGCGCTCAACGCGGCACGCATCGACGGCATCGACACCGGCATGTTCTGGACCGAGGAGCGCTCCAAGCTGATGTACATGGTGCCTTACGCCATTCAGGCCATTTCAGTCGTGGTGGCTCCCGACAACGGCACAAAAATTGCTACCGAAAACGATCTGATCGGAAAATCGTCCGCCGTCGAGGTCAGCAGCTACCAGATGAACTGGCTCAAGAAGCTCAGCGATGCCAGCGTGGCGAAAGGTGGAGCCGCCGTCGAGATGCGGACGTTCCCCACCGCGACAAACGTAGTCAGCGCTCTGCTTGCGGGACAGGTCGACAATGCCTTGCTCGTCGATAGCGTGGCGCGCGATCTCACCAGCCGCGGCCGCGTGAAGGAAGTGCTGAGCGGTCTCGGCACCGCGCGCACGACGCTGGGTTTCCGCAACAAGGCGGTGGTCGACGCCGTCGTCAAGGCGCTCAACGCGATGCGCGCCGACGGCAGCTATCAGGCGCTGTTCGACAAGTTCGGCCTGACCAGCATGCCGGCCGACCGGCCGCTCGCAATCGCCGGCCCCGGTCCGGCCTGATACCCTACGGAGACCAGCCGATGAGCCATTTCAGTCCGACGGCCGCCGTCAGCTACTTCTTCAACTACTTCCTGATGAAGGGAGTGCTCGTCACCATCGGCCTGACGGTGGCGGCGGTGGTCGGCGGATTGATCCTCGGCATGGGCATCGCGTTGCTGCGCATGTCGTCCAATCCGGTGCTGGCGGGTGCAGCACGCTTCTACATCTGGTTCTTCCGCGGCACGCCGTTGCTGATCCAGCTCGTGGTGATCTACAGCGGCTTGCCGCAGCTGGGGATCAAGTTCAGCGTGATCACCTGCGCGCTCGTCGGGCTCATCCTCAACGAGGCGGCATATCTCGCCGAGATCGTGCGCAGCGGCTTCATGGCGGTATCGGCGGGTCAGCGCGAAGCCGCCTGGGCGCTCAGCCTGTCGCCCTGGGTCACGTTTCGCCGCGTGACCCTGCCGCAGGCGTTCCGGCTGATGATCCCGCCGCTCGGCAACTCCATCAACTCGCTCTTGAAGGCGACCTCGCTCGCCTCCGTGATCTCGGTCGAGGAGCTCATGCGCCGCAGCGACATGCTGATGCAGGAGCATTTCCAGATCCTCGAAGTCTATGCGGCGGCAACGGCGTATTACCTGATCCTCACCTCGGTCTGGGATGCGGTGCAACGACGGTTGGAAAAGCATTTCGGTAGATCGAGTGTTGCGAAATCCAGGAAGGTCGCGACGAGGGCGCCGGTCGCACAGGCTAGCGTGGAGGCCCGGGCATGAGCGAGATGTCGATGAATACGGCGAGTGGTGTCGAAGGCGCGATGGCGCAGCCGCAGTTGCGAGAGGTTCCCGCGGTTCGCATGGAGGCGGTCTACAAGCACTATGGCGACTTCACCGCGCTCGACCAGATCGACCTCAAGGTCGCCAAGGGCGAGAGGATCGTGGTCTGCGGTCCCTCCGGCTCGGGCAAGTCGACGCTCATCCGTTGCATCAACCACATCGAGAAGCACGATGAGGGGCTGATCTGCGTCAACGGGATCGAGCTCGATCGGCAGCGCAAGAACATCGACGCGATCAGGCGCGACACCGGCATGGTGTTCCAGAGCTTCAATCTGTTCCCGCACATGACGGTGCTGGAGAACTGCATCCTGGCGCCGATGACCGTGAACGGCATGTCGGAGTCGAAGGCCAGGGACCTTGCCATGCATTTCCTGACCAAGGTCCGGATTCCCGACCAGGCCGAGAAATTCCCCGGGCAGCTCTCGGGCGGCCAGCAGCAGCGCGTCGCCATCGCGCGGGCACTGTGCATGCGGCCGAAGATCATGCTGTTCGACGAGCCGACCTCGGCGCTCGACCCCGAAATGGTCAAGGAGGTGCTGGAGACCATGAAGAAGCTCGCGGAAGAGGGCATGACCATGCTGTGCGTGACCCACGAGATGGGTTTTGCCCGCGAGGTCGCCGACCGCATCGTGTTCATGAACGAGGGCAAGGTGGTCGAGCAGGCCGCGCCGGAAGAATTCTTCAAGCATCCGAAGTCGGAGCGGGCGCGGACGTTCCTCGACCAGATCATCCACTAGCTGGCGATGTCGGCGAAGATGCGGACATTCAGCGACCGCCTGCGCGGCATCCACGCCGCGACGATCGTGCCGATGACGGTCGATTTCGGAGTCGATGAGGCGCAGCTCGCAGCGCATCTCACGTCGGTGGCGTCCACGCCCGGCATCAATGGGCTCCTAGTCAACGGCCACGCCGGCGAGAATTTCGTGCTGTCGCTGGCCGAGAAGCGGCGCGTGGTGGAGCTGGCGCGCCAGCACGCGCCGAAGGACTGCCTGATCGTCTCCGGCGTCAATCATGAATCGAGCCTGGAGGCCGCGCGCGAGGCGGCTGCGCTGGAGCAGGCCGGCGCGGACGGGCTCTTGGTGTTTCCTCCCAACAGCTGGGCGCTCGGCCACGCCGATGAGTGCGTTATCGAGCATCACCGCCGCATCCGCGATGCGACGGCCGCGCCGCTGATGCTCTATGCCGCGCCCGTCGGCGCGGGTGCGATGGCCTATGCGCCGCCTCTGCTCGAGCGGCTCGTCGCGGATCCTCGCTTCGTCGCGATCAAGGAAGGAAGCTGGGAGGTTGCGGCTTACGAGCATAATCTGCGGCTGGTCCGCAAGCTGCGGCCGGAGTTCGTCGTGCTCGGCTCGGGTGACGAACATCTGCTGACGAGCTATCTGGTCGGCTCGGCCGGCAGCCAGGTCAGCCTCGCCTGCGTGGTGCCGGAGCTTGTGGTCAGCCTCTGGACTGCCGCGGAAGCCGGCGACTGGGAGGGAGCGCGCGCGGAGCACGAGAGACTGTATCCGCTTGCGGTCGCGATCTATCGCGATGCGCCGGGAGGACGGGCAACGGTGCGGCTCAAGGCCTGCCTGAAACTGCTCGGGCGTCTCTCATGTGACGCGGCGCGGCCGCCACAGCCGCCGGCAACAGCAAACGAGTTGCAGGCGCTCGAACAGTCGCTACGGATCGCCGGCGCGCTCTAAGCCGCGAAGAACGAATTGGCCGGCCGCGCGAGACCGAGATGATCGCGCAATGTCGTGCCCTCGTAATCCGCACGGAACAGCCCGCGCTCCTGCAGGACCGGCACGACGAGTTGGACAAAGTCTTCGAAGCCCTCGTGGAAGTAAGGCGGCATCACGTTGAAGCCGTCGGCGGCATGCTCCTCGAACCAGAGCTGGAGCGTGTCGGCGATGCGCTCGGCAGAGCCACACAGCACCCAATGGCCGCGGGCGGCGGCGAGGCAGGCTGTTCCAGAGGCGCCCAGGAGCCGATGATCCCGCCGAAAACGCGGTGAAAAACGTGACCACTCTGCGGACCGAAAGCCGCCAAAGAGCCTAACCAACCATCCCTGGCAAGTCCGGCGCGGGCGTTCTTCGATTCAGTTCTCGTTGGTGGCGGGTCGTCTCAATCTGAAGATTTGTCTGATTTTGAGCAGGCCGTTCACCGTCTATTGAAGTTTTGGCCCATCCCCGCGGAAGATGGACCCAGATGCTTCTCGTTGTGGCAAACGTGAACGGCATGGCTCTCTCATGTCTCCCAGGTTTTTTTGTTCCACTTGCATGGGACGCACGTTCAGGCGAAGGAATAGTCCTTTGCAAATGGTCAGCCGCCAACGAATATCTTGATATCATCGAATGGTACGGACAGAGGTCAATGCATTGAAATTGCAAGCCTATCGCTTTTCCGTGGCTCCCATGATGGACTGGAGCGAGAGTTCAAGATTTTCAATGCGTTAGAGGGCGGCGTGTGCACGACGTGTGCACCGGGAGATCAAGGAAGATCTTGCGACAGCTAATGTGAGCAGGCCTTCGGTACTGGGCTTGCGCCGCTTCAGACAGCGCGCTCGCCAATGGTTGATCCAATCAAGAATTGAAAATTCTTGCGGCATGGTTCAGCCAATAGGTTGGCGCGCGGCAGTGCCCGGGTCATCTGTTGTCAGTGAGCTTCAGAAAGCCGTTGATCCTGATCTCGTTCCACACCTTTTCCTTGAAGAACGGATCCCCTTGGTTGAACCGGCGGACCATCTCGATGTCGTCGGCCTCGACGAGCTGCATGCTTCCAATCCGCGTTTCGCCGTCCGCGGCCAAAATGGGTCCCGCAATAACGATCTTCATCGGGCTCGCTTGTAGGTAGGCCTGGTGCTTGTCGTATAGTGCGAGCCGTCGGTCGACGGAGTCGGGATAGTCGAGGCAGTGAATGGCGAAGAGCATCGCTGTGGGCCTTTCTGTTTGTGGTGGCGTAGGACCTGAAGGGCGAGTCGCTACACCGAGATCGCCGAGCGTCGGTCATCGAGGATCATCGAAGCTCCTTTCTCAGCGATCATGAGTGTCGGGGCGTTGGTGTTGCCCGAAGTAATCGTCGGCATGACGGAAGCATCGACAATTCTGAGGCCGTCTATGCCGTGTACACGGAGGCGCTCGTCCACGACCGAATTCCAGTCCTGACCCATTCGCGCTGTGCCAACCGGATGGAAAATTGTTGTTGCTATGTTTCCAGCGGCAAGCGCGAGTTCCTCGTCGGTATCGAGATGCGCGCCTGGCAAGACCTCCTCCGGCATGTACGGCTTAAAGGCATTCGTCGCCATGATCCGCCGAGTAAGTCGGACGGCGTCCACGGCGACCTGGCGGTCACGCGGATGATCGAGGTAGTTTGGTCGAATCGAAGGATGATTTCGGAAGTCTGGCGATACGAGATGCACCGAGCCCCTGCTTGCCGGTCGCAGGTTGCATACGCTCGCGGTAATGGCTGGGTAGCGATGAAGGGGCTCTCCGAAGCGATCCAAGGAGAGTGGCTGAGCATGGTATTGTAGATTCGGCATTTCCTGAGACGGATCTGACTTTGCAAAGGCACCAAGCTGGCTTGGCGCCATGCTCATGGGACCCCGCCGCAAAAAGGCATACTGCAGCGCGATGCGCGCCTTGCCGCTTAGCTTCGAGGCTAAATGGTTCAAGGTCAGGGCATTACTCACCTTGTAAGTGAGTCGCACTTGAAGATGGTCTTGAAGGTTTTCGCCAACGCCGTGCCGATCGAGCACAACGGGGATCGCGTAATTCTGGAGGCGGGCCCCTTGGCCCACGCCCGAAAGCTCGAGAAGCTGGGGGGATCCAATCGCGCCCGCGGCAAGGATGACCTCGCCGCCGTCATTGAGGTGCGCGATGACATCGGTATCGGATTGATCGAAAGCGACGCCCGTTGCTTGCCCGCATCGAAATAGTATCCGTTTCGCATGCGCGTGTGTGACGACGGTCAGGTTCGATCGATTCCTCGCCGGTCTGAGGAAGGCCTTGCTTGCGTTGACGCGAACGCCGCGACGTTGATTGACCTGAAAGTAGCCGACCCCCGAGTTGTTACCCCTGTTGAAATCAGCAGTTGCGGGGATTCCAACCTCGACGCAGGCATCCCGGAAAACGTCAAGGATCGGCCAATGGAGGCGCTGCTCCTCGATGCGCCACTCGCCGCCGGCATGATGTTCATCGTCCTCGCCGTGAACGAAATCCTCGTGCCGCATGAAATAGGGCAGAACGTCTTTCCAACTCCAGCCGGCGTTTCCCAGCTCGCTCCAGAGGTCGTAGTCCCGAGCCTGTCCTCGCATGTAGACCATGGCATTGATTGATGAGCATCCACCGAGCACCTTGCCGCGCGCGTAACCGATCTGGCGTCCGCCCAAGCCGGCTTCGGGGTCCGTCTTGTAGCACCAGTCGGTTCGCGGGTTGTCGATGCAATATAGATATCCGACCGGGATGTGGATCCAGAGGTAGTCGTCTTTGCCTCCTGCCTCCAGCAGAAGAACGCGGTGCTTGCCGCTTGCGGTAAGTCGGTTTGCAAGGAGACAGCCAGCGGTTCCCGCGCCGACGATGATGTAGTCGTAGAATCCGCTGTTCTCGGCCAACTGTTTCCTCCGGCTCATTGGGTGCTGTGCAGTTTTCAGCGTTGACACCTCCGTGACGGCGGGAGAGCCCGCCGTCACGGCGGATTCACGGTACGAGGATGAGTGAGCCTGCAGTCTTGCGGCCTTCGAGATCGCGGTGGGCCTGCGCCGCTTCCCGAAGAGGATAGGTCTTCGTCTCGATTGCCTTTAAATGTTCGAGGCGGATCGCCTCGAAGAGGGCGTCCGCTGCGGCTTCGAGTTCTTCGCGCTTGGCTGTATAGTGGGCGATTGACGGTCGGGTGACGAAGAGTGAGCCTTTGGCGCCGAGTTGAGCGAGATCAAGTGGAGGGACGTGGCCAGAGGCCGTTCCGAAGCTGATCAAGATGCCGCGGGGACGGAGAGTATCCAGGGAGCCTGCGAAGGTATCCTTGCCGATAGAATCGTATACCGCTGAGACTCCCTCACCCCTAGTGATGTCGCGGACTCTCTCCGTGAAGTTTTCCTTGGTGTAGATGATTGTATGATCATATCCGTTGGCGCGTGCGAGCTTGGCCTTCTCTTCCGAGCTGACGGTCCCGATAACCGTTGCGCCGATATGCTTGAGCCATTGGCCCGCGATGAGTCCGATCCCGCCTGCTGCGGCATGGAAGAGGACGGCGTCGCCTTTTTTCACCTCGTGACAGCGGCGGATGAGATATTCGACGGTCAGTCCCTTGAAAATGAGGCTCGCAGCGACTTCGGTCGGAATGTCGTCGGGCAGCTTGAGAGCGCGAGCGGCCGGAACGTTGCGGGCTGAGGCATAGCCGCCTGGGGGGCCGCCGACATAGACCACGCGGTCACCAGGAACGAAGTTCTTGACGCTCTCGCCGACAGCTTCGACGATTCCAACGCCTTCGACGCCGACACCGCTCGGCAAGGGCAGCGGGTAGAGACCGCTCCGATGGTAGATATCGATATAGTTGACGCCGATCGCGCGCTGAGTGATCTGGATCTGATCGGCTGCCGGTTGCTGAAGTTCTTCCGTCGTCCATTCGAGAACATCCGGAGAACCAACCTTCGAGAATTTCAGTGCATGTGCCGTCACTGGCATTTGAGTTCCCTTTGATTTGGAAGAGGAGAGTTCGGCGAACTCTATCCAAACCCCATCAAAGGAGAGCCAGCACCAATATTGCAGAGTGGTTTTTCACAATTGGAAATTTGCCTGCCGGCCTTATTGGAGGGCCGTTGGCCTAGCCGGAACTGACAGGAGCCTCGGGCCCGGCTATGTTCATTAATTGCGGCGCAGCATCGGTGATCGTCTCTGCGACGTGGTCGGCGAGAGAGCGAACGCGGGTCAACGCGTGGGATTCCGATTGCTGCAGCAGCCAAATGTCGGAAATGAAAGGCGGCTCACTCTCAAGCACACGTACTAGGCCAAGTCGATTGGCGATGAAGGCAGGCAACACGGCCAAACCAAGGCTGGCTTCCGCTGCGACCAGTTGAGCGCCCATCGTATGGGCACGAAATACGAAGTTCGGTTCAGGAGCGATGTCCGACAACCAGCGTGCCAGCGGGAGAAATGCCAGGACAGGATCCCATCCGATCAAGCGATGCTTTTCGAGGTCTGCTGCCGTTCGGGGGACCCCGTGGGCTTCGACGTAGGCGCGCGAACCATACAATCCCAGCGCGATGCTTCCGATGCGGCGCACCAGGTAGTCGCCTTGCGTTGGCCGGACCAGGCGTACCAGGACGTCGGCCTCACGCTGCGAGAGCCGCAGCGGTCGGACGTCGGCTATCACCTCCAGCTGCACTTGCGGATACCGCTGTTGAAATCCGGCAAGCCCTGGGATGATCAGGTGTTGTCCCAGCAATTCGGGGATGGCCAGGCGGACGATACCGGTCAATTGTTCTGATGGCCCCGTGGCGCCTCTCTCCAGCCAGAGCAGTTGGGCCTCCGCCGCTTCTGCAGGAGGAAAGAAGGCTTCGCCGGCTTCCGACAACACATATCCGTCCGGGCGTTTGGCGAACAATGTGGTCTTGAGCGAGCTCTCGAGCGCGGCAATCCGCCGGGCGACGGTGGCTTGGCTCACCCGCAACTCCCTCGAAGCTTCCGTTAGACTGTGCGCTCGCGCCACCGCGAGAAAGTATCGGAGATCGTTCCAATCCAAGCTGGGCTCCTGTTGGACGTCACGCAGGGGCGGTTCTGTCTTATCTCCCAGGCTGCGGGTTATGCGCGGCAGCAAAGCCTGACGCTGCTTGCCGCGACCATATCGCGAAGCCGCAAAGCCGTCTCGGAAGATTGGGCTGCCAAAAACAATTGCAACCGAAGGACATGGAGACAATATTCTGGCCCAATTTCTGGCCCTCGTCCGATTTGCTTACACATCAGCACTCCGCTGCTTCTCGCCGAACCTCTGAACTGCATAGTCCAGGAAGCTCCGCAGCTTCGGTGTCATTCGTTTGTCGGGAGCGTACAGTGCGTGCAACGGACGGGCAGGGGGTTCGTATTTTGGCAAGAGCCTCACGAGACGCCCCGTCTTGATCTCGTCGGCCACGAGTTCGTGCGGCTGCAGAAGCACACCCATACCTGCCACGGCAGCTGCACGAAGCGCTTCGCCGCTATCAGTGGAGAATCTGCCCGTGATCGGGACGGTCTCCCGACCGTGCGGTCCCTCGAACGACCACTGCGTGCGAAGCGACGTGTGCGAGAATACGAGGCATTCGTGGTGCTGCAGATCCTCTGGTTTGCGCAGTTTTTTCGCTGATTTGAGATAGTCCGGCGCCGCGCAAAGAACCATTCGAAGCGAGGCCAGATGTCGCGCCAGCAATGCGCTGTCCGAAAGTGGTCCAGTGCGGAAAACAACATCGAAACCCTCGTCCACCAGATCGACCGTCCGATTGGTAAGACTGATGTCCACGGACACCTCCGGATGTTGCTTCAGGTATGCCGGGATTTCAGGTGCCAGCGCGTGACTTCCGAAGGTAATGGGCGCGCTGATTCTTAGCCGCCCCCGCGGCGTCGAGCGGGTTTCCGCGATCAGCGCTTCGGCCGCCTCCATCTCCGCCAGGATGTTCTTCGCCCGCTCGTAGAACACGCGACCGCCGTCGGTCAGGCTCTGCCGACGGGTCGTGCGGTTCAGCAGCTTGATTCCCAGGCCGTGCTCTAGCGTCCGTATTTGCTTGCCCGCCAGTTGCGAGGACAGGTCAAGTTCGGCCGCGGCAGCAGAAATGGAGCCGAGCTCGACCGCGCTTACAAAAGCTCGCATGCATACCAATCGATCCATTTGAAACAAACCGTTTGTTGTATCGATCAATTTCGCCGATTTATCCAGATTTGTTGTATATCTTACAGTCGCGGCATTGCAATCGGCATTACGCCATCTGCTGGCCCCGGCCAGCTCAAACCTGGAAGAAAATCCAATGCGATCATTCACACAGAGAGCCGTCTTTGCTGCCGCTTTGGGCGGCGCGGCACTAACCTCAACGGGAGCCTCGGCTGAAACGCCCGATAAGCAGAAGCCCACGGTGGTGCTTGTCCACGGCGCGTTTGCCGACGGTTCGGCCTGGAACAAGGTCATTCCCTTGCTCCAGGAGAAAGGGCTGACGGTCGTGTCCGTGCAGAACCCGCTGACCTCGCTGGCCGACGACGTTGCGACCACGCGGCGCATGCTCGACAATCAGACCGGCCCCGTTGTCCTGGTGGGACACTCGTGGGGTGGCGTCGTCATCACGGAAGCCGGCAAGCACGAGCGCGTCAAAGCGCTGGTCTACGTCGCCGCATTCGCTCCATCCGAAGGGCAATCGGTCGCGGGCGTGTCCAAGGATTACCCGACACCCTCAGGTTTCGCGCACATTCTCGCAGACAAGGAGGGATTCCTGACGCTCAGCCTTGAGGGAGTGTCGAAACACCTCGCCCCAGACGTTCCGGCTGAACAAAAACCCGGCTGATGGCCGCGACGCAAACCCCTACGCGTGGAAAGAACTTCGAGGAGAAGGTCACCACCGCTGCCTGGAAGACTAGGCCGTCGTGGTATGTGGTGAGCGAGCAAGACCGCATGCTTCAGCCCGCCCTGCAGAAGGCGATGGCCGAGAAGATCTCGGCTCATGTTGTGAGCCTGCCAGCCGGGCACACGCCACAGATTTCGCAGCCGGCCGAGATTGCAAAAGTGATCCTCGCAGCTACGGCAGGCGCGCCAAAGTAGTGGCGTCCTGGCGCGCTCAGTTGTCGAGCGCTTTTTTTCTTGAACCGTGTCACGGGCAACGAGCGCGGGCGCCAAAGGCGGCCTGCGCTCAAGTTTGCCATTCGGATCCCCCGGCTTCCAGAACCGGGCCATGGCTGCCAGCAGAACTGCAAAATCGTTTTTCATCTTTGACCGTGGAGACGGCCGATCAAAGATTTCAAGCTCTGCATCACGCAGCGCACGGCATCGTTGCGAATACAAACGTCAAGAACAAACCAGGGGGCAACAGATGTCAAAGCTTGCATCGGCACTCTTCCTAACAACAGCAATGATCTCTGCGAGCCCAACATACGCATCGGGCGACGTCATACGGATCGGCGTCCTGAACGATCAGACTGGCCTCTACGCGGAATTCGGTGGTCTGGGCTCCGTGGAAGCTGCGAAATTAGCTGTCGAGGAATTCGGTGGCCGAGTGCTTGGAAAGAAGATCGAAATTGTGGCAGCCGATCATCAAAACAAGACCG
The DNA here is from genome assembly GCF_054185185.1 of Bradyrhizobium sp. UFLA05-153. Classification (NCBI taxonomy): domain Bacteria; kingdom Pseudomonadati; phylum Pseudomonadota; class Alphaproteobacteria; order Hyphomicrobiales; family Nitrobacteraceae; genus Bradyrhizobium; species Bradyrhizobium sp. UFLA05-153. Next base: position 6,683 of record NZ_JBBIAM010000019.1, on the reverse strand, counting down.
ATATCGGGCTCTCGACGGCAAGGAAATGGTTTGATGCCGATAACGTCGACATGATCACTGACTTGACCAATTCGGCAATCGCAATCGGCGTTCAGAACTTGGCGAAAGAACGCGGCAAGATAACTATCGCCGTTGGTCCCGGAACGACGCGGCTCACCAATGAAGATTGCTCGCCGACAGGATTTCACTGGATGTGGGACACGTACTCCCAAGCGGCTGGCACCGCCCGGGCGGTTTTGGAGAACGGCGGCAAGAAGTGGTTCATCCTGGCCGCAGACTACGCTTTCGGCCATCAGATGGCTGCAGACCTATCCAGGGCTGTGCAGGACCACGGCGGCATTGTTACTGGAAATGTTCGTCACCCTCTCGGCACCAGTGACTTCTCGTCCTTCCTCCTTCAAGCTCAGGCATCCAAGGCTGAGATTGTCGGGCTGGCAAACGCGGGAGCCGACACGATCAATTCGATCAAGCAGGCGGCCGAGTTCAACCTCGCCGGGAGCGGACAAAAGCTGGTTGGTCTCGTTGTGGTGATAAGCGATATCAGGGCGCTTGGATTAAGCAGTTCCAAGGGCCTCCTGGTAACGACCGCTTACTACTGGGATCGTGACGAAAGTAGTCGAGAGTTTGCGAGCAAGTACCAGGCTCGGACTGGCAAGAAGCCAGGCATGATTCAAGCGGGTGTCTACTCGGGAGTACTGCACTATCTGAAGTCCATGCAGGTCGCGGGCACTGAGGATGGCAAGGCCGTCGCTGCCCAAATGCACAAGCTTCCGGTCCAGGATGCGGTATCGAAGAACGCCCTTGTGCGGCAAGATGGACGGGTGATCCGGAATATGTATCTGGTGGAAGTCAAATCTCCATCCGAGTCCACGGGCGATTGGGATTACTATCGCATCGTCCGAACGATCCCTGGAGATCAAACAGCGATTCCGCTTTCAGAAAGCAAGTGTGCATTGTTGAAGCAGTAGCGGGAGCTCGAGGCGAGCGGCAGGTCCGTATCGGCCGCACTCCGGGAATGCGATAAGCGGGACCCGGGCTCGTGCCATGGTCGCCGGAAGCGTCCGCACAATCGCGATGCTACTTTGCATGGGGTTGTTTTCGATATTTTAGTTGGATCGGACATGCCTCCGCGGACGGGGTCCAAAAGCGTATTGTTGCATTGAGCTGGTGTTGCGGTTAAGCAATTGAGATGGATTGGAAATTTTCTGTCGCCCCCATGATGGATTGGACCGAGATATCTCAAAAAGCGAAGCGCAATCAGGACTTAAGCCGCACCCCGATCGGTCATGTCGTACCAAATGTAGTACTGCCGCTGGTTCGGAGCTCGACGGGTAAACGATTTCGCGCTTCTGCGTTTATATGGCGGCGGTGGCGTAACGCAGCGTAGCAGCCAAAACGGCAGCTGATGCTGGCTCCAGTGATGGTCGACATAATGGCTCGATCCATCCACGTCTGCTTTCAGGAGCGGAGTGGACGTGAAGTAGAGCCGGTCCGGACTTTCAGGTTTTGACCTAAGCAGGCCCATCGGCTCGAATGACGATTTCATGCGTCCGGGCGACGCGGAACGATGGTCATCGGAGTGAACGCATAAACTGCCTGACCATGTTGGTTGTACATCGTCCATTTCATGCCCACGGTGCCTTGCGGTTTGGTCTTCGAGGGAGTGAGGCTTTCGACTTCGCCCTCTAGATACAGGACGTCGCCGGGGCGCACCGGCGCCATCCAACTCACTCCGCCTCCAATCCCGATAATTGGATGATCACCGAAAGGGCGGCTTTCAACCAACAACCTCATTGCAATTGCGGCTGTGTGCCATCCCGATGCCGCAAGACCTTTGAAGAACGTTTTCGCGGCTGAGTCTTCGTCCAAATGCATTGGTTGCGGGTCAAATTCTGCCGCGAAACGTGTGATTTCTGGAGCGGTGATCCGGGCTTCACCGGTCCTGAATTGCATCCCGATGGCAAGGTCGTCAAACCACTCGATCATAGCCATAACCATTCTCCTCCCGGCTACCGAGGTCTGCCCTGGATCGTCTAAACTAGATAGCCGTGCACACCGTCCCACAATAGCTTCAGCGCGGTGATCACCAGCAATCCGTAGCATGCCCGATAGATCTGGCGCTGGTCCAGCTTGCCGTGCAGCCGCCAACCGGCCCACACGCCGGCGGGAACGGCGAGCAGGCACGCCGCCATTATGATCCAGACGTTGTGGCCCGGCCTCACCAGCAACAGCCACGGCACCGCCTTGAGCGCATTGCCGACGGTGAAGAACAGGCTCGTCGTTCCCGCATAGACGTCCTTGCTTAGGCCGAGCGGCAGCAGATACATCGCAAGCGGCGGTCCGCCGGAATGCGCCACCATAGTGGTGATCCCGGAGCCGAGGCCGGCGGCGATTGCCTTCGGCGTCGAGCGCGGCTGCACCGTCACCTCCGAGCCTGCGAAGAACCACAGCCCGACAAAGATCAAGGTGACAACCGCCATCACGATCGCGACCGCACGATGATCCAGCACCCGAAAAAGCAGATAGCCTAGCCCGATGCCGGCCACGAGCCCCGGCAACAGCAACTTGAGGTCCGGCTTCGACCATGTCGAAGGCTTCCAGTAGCGCAGCGCGTACAAGTCCATCGCGATGAACAATGGCGCGAGCAGGCCGCCGGCGGTCACAGGGTCCATCGCCAGCGACAGCAGTGGAATGCCGACAATGGCGAACCCGCCGCCGAACGCGCCCTTCATGAAGCAGATCAGGAAGACGCCGGCAAAAGCGACCAGGATCGTGGTGGTTGTCAGTTCCATGGCTCGTGGTCTTCCCGATGCTCGTGACCGTCGTCGTACGGGGCCACTCCGTCTCGGTACAATCAGTACGCAATCGGAGCAAAACGACAATGATCCGCACTTTGTTTCCGGTTCAAGTACAACATTGCACTCGGTACAACTGCTGTGCGGACCTCGTGGCGCTCAAGTGTCGATCGCATTGGGAGTTTGGCCGCGCAGTCTGAGCTGGCCACCCAATAATGCACCGAGTGCCTCGCCGGGATCGATGCGCGGTAATTCGGCTTCGTTGAAACCGCTCCTCGCGCGCAGCGCATTTATGTCGAGCGCCGCCGTCGTTTCGCGACGATATTGGCCGGGTGCTTGGCCCGTTGACCTCCTGAATGCGCGAGTAAAGTTTGCTTGGCTTGAGAAGCGGAGAGCCAGCGCGATTTCGACCAAAGGCGCGTCGCCTTCGACCAACAGGACTTTCGCGCGCTCAAGGCGCCTCGCAACAACATACTGACGAGGCGATCGCCCCACGGCTTGCTTGAAGGCTCGCGCAAAGTGGAACCGACTAAGGCAGGCGACCGACACCATGTCATCAAGTGTGAGGTCACATTCCAGATGGCGATCGATGTAGTCAAGTACGCGAAAGAGTCTGCGTCGATCGAGCCTTCCTTTAGCCGACGGGCCGACAGATTGGGTGATTGGCACTATGGTTCCCGGTTGAACCAGCCTCGCGGCAAGGGCGACCGATTGTTTGCTTCCAATTTCCAAGACGGCCTCCTACTAGATCCTCGCTGGATTGCACTTGGCGAGAATAGGCAGCCGAACGACCTGCGCGGCATCCGTCAAATGACCAGTCCGGTGACCGATCGTGTCAAGGTGCCGAATTGGCCGTGGAGAGGATGGAAGACAGACCCGATCGGGAGGTGATTCCGATCTTCGAAAAAACTCGCTGCAGGTGGTAGCCGACGGTCCGGTGAGACAGATAGAGTCTCGCCCCTATGACCTTGTTCGAATGCCCCTGGGCAGCGAGCTGGGCGATGTGCAGCTCCTGCGGGGTCAGGTTCTCCCAAACCTGCGCGGTCCGGCGAAGGCTTGCCTCGCCCGCTGCTCGCAATTCTTCTCGCGCGCGATCACTCCAAGGAGACGCGCCAAGCGCATCGAAAATATCTCGTGCCTGGCGCAGCGGAGCACGCGCATCGGCGGAGCGACGGTGTCGGCGCAGCCAGGCGCCATAGGCGAGCAAGAGACGCCCTCGCAGGAAGGGCCAATTCTTCGCAGCTGGCCCAAGACCTGCCAGGAAGTATCGTTCGGCTTCCTCGTTCGCCGCAACCAATGCCTTGCCGTAGGACAACATCGTTTCGACCCACGGTACCGGTTCGGGGGCAGACACGCGTTCCATCTCATCGATGACGCCGCGCGCATCTTGCAGGCGATCCGATTGAACAGCCGCCTCGACAAAGTCGGCCAGCGCAAAGAACTGCAGACCAGCGTTGAAGGCTGGATCGGCAGGCACAAACAGACGCTGCAGATGCTCGAACGCTTCTGAATGCCGGCCGGCGCTGATTGCCGCTATGCCCCGCGCCATTTGCAGCATCGCGAGCAAGAAGCTTGCGCCACTGGACAAAACGAGGCGTTCCGCCTGAGTCGCATATTCTTCGGACCGCTCCAGACTGCCTTGCATGCCGGCAACCTTTGCTTTCACGATGGTGGCGGCTGCCTTCCATACGGTGGATCCTGTCTCTTCCGCAAAACGGATCGCTTCCTCGGCTTCCCTCATTGCGCCGATCCAGTCGCCCACTTCCATTTCGGCCCATGCTTGCGCGAAAAGCGCACGCGCCAAATTGCCAACTCGAGCCTGTTTTCGCAGCTCTGCAGTGGATTCAGCCAGAAAGCTCACACCAAGATCGAATGCGCCGATGACATTCGCGGTGCTTCCCAGGATGCGCGCGATATGAGGATCGTTACCCCTCCTTTCGGACAGCGCCTTCAGTTTTGCGTACACCTCGCCACCCCGGCGAAGTGGCTCGGCATAGGCGCATATCGCGATGCCGCGTGGGTCGAGGTCCAGCAGCTTCAGTCGCCTTGCGCCGGCGAGAACGTTTGAGCACGTGTCGCTGCTCGCGTTGCTCCACCAGCAGCGTTGTGCCGCTCTCCAGAGAAGATTGCTTGCCAGGTCCTTCGCGCCGCTCGCATGCGCCTGGTCGGAAAATTTGACCAACGCGGAGATTCTGCCGGGATCGTTGACCGTCAACGGTTGGCTCATTTCGCGACACCACCCGACTCGCGCTGCACCCAGATCGTCCGATGGATCAACCGCGGCCTCCCGCAACAGATGTTCAAGCAACTTCGGCCGCCCGAGGTCCGTTACAATTTCGGCAGCCTGCAAAAATCGCTCCCTCCTGGTCTCTGCCGTCTTACTTAGTTTTGCTGCATTTTGCAGGACTTCGACGACCACGGTGAGGGCACCTCTGCGCTGCGCTCGACGTGCCATGAGATCCAGTTCGGCGGCCAATTCATCGTCAGGACCCAATGCCGCCGCCGCACGATGCCAAAGCTTGCGATCTTGATCCTCGATGACCCCGGCGAGTGCAGCGTGAACCGTTTGACGCACTGCTAGGTCGGCGGCCTGGTGGATCGCGGATCGCGCGAGAGGGTGTCGAAACCGCACTTCCGCTGCGTCGAGATCGATGAGCTTTGCCGAGACAGCGGGCTCAAGGGCTGCTACATCAATGTTCCGGGCGAGCAGCACTTCGCCGGCGCGCATGATTTCGTAGAGAGAGCTTCCGTCGTTTTCAGCGGCGGTATACAGCAGCATACGCGTGGCCTCGGGAAGGTCGGATAGACGGCTCGAGAATGTGTGTTCCAGCCGCTCCGTCAATGGGATCCATGCGGTCTCGCGGTCATCTTCCGACCGCAAGCTGCGCGGCAGCTCCACGAGGGCCAGGGGATTGCCGGCGGCTTCTCTCAAGAGGCGGCTGTGCAGATTCTTGGAAAGGCCGGGCGCCTGGATCTCAAGCAATCGGGCCGCATCGGCTTCGCCGAAAGCCGGAACGAGATGCCGCAAGGTATCTGCATCGCCAAACGGAAGCTCGAAACCTTCGCGTAAAGCCAGCAGCAGAACTATGGGGTCCGAACTCAAGCGGCGGGAAACAAAGGACAGAACCTGGCGCGTCGTTTCGTCCAACCATTGGGCATCGTCAACCACCAGCAAGATTGGCTTGTGAACTGCGCCTTCAGTCAGGAGTGTGAGCGTTGCAAGCGCAACCAGCCAAATATCCGGCGCTTCGGTGGTTGCGCCGCCCATGCCAAATGCATTGAACAAGGCAGATCGTTGATTGGCAGGCAAAGATTTTGCCTGCTTCATGAGCGGATGCAATGCCTGTTGAAGCCCGGCGAAAGCCAAATGGGCTTCGGCGAGAACGCCCGTCATGCCGAGCACAACGATGCCGCGTTCGCGCGCTTGAGTTTTGGCCTCCTCGAGCAGCGCTGATTTGCCAATTCCGGCTGCTCCGCTGAGAAACAGAGTAGTCCCCCCTTGATCGATCCGGTCGAGAAGCTGATCGATGAGGGCGATTTCCGTTTCTCGTCCCAGCAAGAATGGCGCGCTGGATCGCGGGATACGATCGTGCTGCTTCTGCTGGGGTAACGCGGACTTTTTCAGCCGTTTCGCCATCTTGGGCTTTGCGCTCTACCGGAGACCATTCCAGTCCAATCCCGAGGCATACCCTATCATGCGCCAGCGAAGAGGGCATGCGGCATCCGGCTCCGTTCCTGCTCGCAAGAGTTGGTAGCTCACCGAAACCTGTTTTCGGGGGAGCCCCGAAACACCATTGGCTCGCGTTTGCCGTCGTCCCAGACATGCGGCGCTAACCCTTTGACTTCACTGCCGTTGCGCCAAGGCAGTAGACCTGTCTCTTATACACA
>NZ_JBBIAM010000199.1:0-9936 GCF_054185185.1 Bradyrhizobium sp. UFLA05-153 | reverse complement strand
GGCCGATCCCTTTAAAGAGATCGTGAAACTCGCCTATCCCATGTGCCGCGAGAAGGTGGGAGCGGAACGACGCTTACATTACACCCTACCGTAAGCGCGACCTACCGGCCTACAAGCCGTGCGGTCAGCCGGCGGTGCGTCGCCGTGATTGCCTTCAATGGCGCAAGATCTGGGCGATGAGCGAGATGACGCGAGGTGACCACGCTTGTGCTGCCATCCACTGCGAAAGCGCACTGCCGTCCACCGCTTCGGACGAGCCGTGAACTGCAGCGCAAATAAAATCTGGCAAGCCTGGCGCCACAGCCTTGCCTCGTATCGGCTAAGCCGGTCAAGCGGACATGTGGGCAGCTCGGTCAGCCCGACGAAGGAGCAGGTCAGATCATCCTTGTGGCCTGCTTCGTGGGATGATGCCGCGCTGATATCGCGATCGCTACCGAAGCTGGCGCTAGGCTTCTCCTTCTGAGCCAGCCTGGTTGGGGCAGCGGAACGACAAAGATCGTCGATGATTGTTTGCCGCCGGCGATGCCCTTGCTGGCTCCGACGAAACTGCAGCAGCTCCTGTGCCTGCATCCTGAACAATCCGCTCTCAATGGCGGTGGCGCGGCGCAACCGCCACAACAGGCTGGCCAACCGCAACACCAGTTCGCGCTCGACCGCCGAGGTCGCTTCAAAGTCAGCGGTGATGGCCAGTTCAAAGCCGGGCATAATCCTCAGCATCTTCCAGCGCGTCAATGACAGTCTCGGCCGTTAGCCCATGGCGAATGGCATTGCGTCGTGAGCGCTGCTTGCCTTCCGGTGTTACCGGGCCAGTGCTGAGTTCCGCATTGCGCCGATTGGCCTCAATCTGCCGCGGAGACGTCATGGTGTGGGCGGCGGCATCAGGGTGAGACGCGCTCTCATCCTGATTGTCGCGCCATAATGGTGGCTCCCCTCGATCAATTGGCGTCGTTTCGTAATTCAAGGTTTCGCCGAGGCTTACAGGCCGGTTCGGTCCGCTGCCAGAGACGGGATGGTCACGGTTTTTTCCGAGCTCTGCTGGGGCGGGAGCATGGGTCCTGTCCCAGAGCGCCTTGGCGATGGGCAGGGGGGCATTGCCGGTCTTTTGCCACCAGGCGCGCTCATGCCCGCGCCGGTGCAGATCGCGGTGGTGCAGCCGGCAAAGCGGTACGGTGAAGCGGTCGGCTACCTTTCGGCCCGCCGTCCAGTTGTCCGCGAACTTGATGTGGTGGGCGTCGCAGGGGCAACGACCGCAGACCAGACAGGACTGGGTCGCGACGAACTTCAAATGAGTCCGGTCTCGGTCGCGCACCGGCTTGCTTAACATCATGATCGCGTCAGCAGGTCTCTGCTGCGTATGAGTCAAATCGCAAGAGACTTTCTCCTGCGGTTCGTCCACCTTGTTGGGCTCGCCAAGGCTGACGAGCCGCGCAGCAAAGGCAGCTTCGAGCACCAACGCATCGGACTTCGTGAGCCGCTTCTTGCGCGGCAAGGCGCCTTGCGCCCATGCCGTTAGCACCGTGACTTCGTCCGGTTTTGCAAGTTCATCGATAAGCGCCTTAAACAAGGCGAACATAATCAACCTTGTCATTGAATTCGGCGGTCTCAACGCACCACCGCCTTTTCGTTTTCGCTCGTTTGCAGCGGAATTGCGTTATCTAAAGCGCCAGCCGTTTGACCAACCGGTAAAGTGGCCGAAGCCGGCCGCTGTGGCTTCGATGCCTTCGGACGAGATGGAGTGCACCGCGGAGGCGGTGCGGAGGCTCATACCGGAATTGCGCAAATTAAATCGGTATGAGCTCCGAGCATGCGCGGCCAAGGATAACGCGTCACGCGCGGTATCCTTGAAAATGTCCGGTAAAGCCGAAAACCGTGGCACAGGTGTCCCGGCTGCGTCGTCGGCGCCGACTCCGACGAATCACGGTGCTGCAGCATCGTCCGGGCCAGCCAGGCCAGCGGCCACAACGTAGATTCGATCTAGGTATTAATTAACCTAAAGATTTAGCCAATTTTTGCAAGTAAGAATCAAACGAATAATTGAAAACTTATGGCTGATTGTTCGGCGGCCTTTCGATGAACCGCCTCGAGGTTGTTGGCGATCACCGGGTTGCCCGGGTTGAGCGACGGCCCTCTCGAGTTCGCCAGGTCTGCGCTCAACCTCCAGGGCCGGCTTCCGACTGCAGCAGTTGCCGCCCGACACGCTTCCGTCGTTCACTAAGGTCACGACGCCGGCTCACTCCTTTTGATTCTATATTGATATGGGCAAAAACGCGTGCCCCCCGCGGCGGAACAATTAAGGCAACCTAAACGTTTTTAACGTAAGCCAGACCAAGCTTTTCTTGACCTACTGGCATTCGCCTCATGAATCGTCTTTTCAGGTTGCAATTCCTCGGACCGTTGGCGCTCTTTGTCGCCACGCTTTGCGCCGAATTGGCTGCGCGTGCTCTTCAATATGCCCCCAGCTCCGAACTTCTCTGGTTCATCAACCTCAGAATGTTTGGGATCTTTCAGCGAAGCGACGCACTCTTGAGCTACATCGTCACGATTGACGGTTTTCAGTTGTTCGGAATCGCGCTTCCGATCTTCCTGCTGGCCTGCTACGGGTTGCTGGCCAAATCGAGGCTTCCCTTTACTGTCGCCACCCATTTGAGCGCCGCCTATGCGGGCTTCTTGGTCATTTCTTGGCAGGCTTTCGTACCCACCGTCACGCAGGCATCGCTACTTCCCGTGGCGGTCCCGGCCGGTGCCGGTCTGTACGTGATGGCGACCATTTTGGGGACTTGCCTTCTCTCCTTTGCGATCACGCACCTTCTCTATATCCTTCATGTGCGAAGGGAAATAAGCGCTTTGATAAGTTGGTTGCGTACTATCTCGTCTCGTCCAACGACCGCGTGACGTCGTCTAGCCGCGCGTACAAAATTTCGGAGCTACGCTATGGCCGCGCTCGCGGTCGGCAACTAAAGGCGGGGCTCTGGCAAAATGTAAGCGCTCTTAACCGCGCGCCGCTCCGCCGAACTGCGGGAGCACCGGTTAAGCCGGCTAGCAGCCTGCCCGCCAGGCTGTTCGTGACTATCGAGAAGTATACCGCCGATCAGGAATCCCGCTTGAACGGACAGCAGGGGCCTACCCGGTGCGCAAAATCCTGTTCAACCGCGCGAAGCTTATTTCTCAAGTTGGGATATTTGCGCACGCAAGCAGAGCGCAGAGGGGCGGCGGACCGCTAGGGCCGAGTGCGGGACGATTGATCGTGCTTTTTGTCGCGCTTCAGGTCCATGCGATCGATGCGTTCATCGATCAGTCGATTCAGTTTCTCGTCCCGCAGCGTATCCCTCCTGAACAGCCTGCCATGCAGGTGATAGGCAAGCAGAAGCAGGATTACTGCAGCTCCCGTGAGATAGTAGGACCAGTCCATACTCAGAACCGCGCCTAGCAGCTTCGATTTCCGCAATGGGCGAAGCTTAGGATCGGCTCAGCCACTTGTCCAATGCTATCCTCTGTGGTTTCGAAACCCGCAGGCCGCCAATTGAGGCAGACTCTAGACAGGGAAAAAGGGCCCTCATGCGGCCGAGTGGCCTCGCTGCGCGTGTTCCGCTTGGATCGTAAGCCGAGTTCGATCAGCTTGGATCAATCGAAAACTTCAATCAGGCAGTCGCAGGTCGGGATACTGGCGCCTTAACAGCCGCGGCCAAAGTTTGTTCTTGAAGACCGGTGCCATCGAACTGCGGTTGCTGATAAGGGCGGCAACACCTTTTGATTTGCATCCTAGGCGACGGTCATTGCCGCCCCACCTTGAAGCCCCGTCAACGCCCTGAATTCTGGCCGCATGCGTCCAGCTTCTCGACACTCGCGGCAGCGTCCGCGTCCCGGCGAAGCTAGACTGTGGGTGGATACTCAGTCCGAATGACAGGCAAGACGCCGCGGATGGTCCACCCCGATCTCACGCGGCCGCCGGAATAGGCGCTCCGTCAGGTCGCCTTCGCAGCGCTTGATGATCGTTACATAATCGCAGGTTTCATTCCTGCGCGGCTCGCGCATGTTTGGATTTTGGTCCGGGCAAGGCTTCTCGAAGCCCATATAACTTTTCGCAGGTGCTGGAGACGCCGACAAAGGTGGTGGTCCGTTTGGGTTATCCTCGGCCGAGCCGGGGACAACAAACAGGAAGTAAACGGCCAGAAACGACGCCAATCCAAGAAACTTCATGAAGAATCCCCGGTGCGAAATACCTAAAACATATCATTATGATCAGGAGGCGAGCAACGCCGTCGGACTAGTTGTGATCGCCATTGTTGTTCCGGACGTTCTAGGAAGAACAGGAAGCGGCCGATCAGGCCCGACCGCGAATGGCGCCGCTGCGGCGACTGGGGTCCACTTCTCGACCAGTCGGCCGTGCTGGCCCGTCGTCTTGGATGCTTGCCCAGGCTCGTTTCCCCGCCCACAGGCGAACCCGCAACCGGTTGCGCCGGCATGCGGCTCCGGCAGTGACCGGCGACGCCCGCCCGCCGGGCATGAACGATAAGGCCCCCCGGGGATCCGCAAATCAGCCAGCAACCTGAATGTAAACCGTGCCGACAACTGAGCCCATTTTTCAATTGAGGACGAAGGCTGGCGTCAGCGGCAAATACCATGCTGTGCGAGTCGATCGGGGAGCCTCGTAATGAACTGCGTCTGTCAAAACCAACCGAGGTCGGGGCTTGATCCGAGAGGATTCGTCGGTCTTTGGCTCTGTTTCGCGTTCGCGAAACCGTGAAGAGACTTCGTTTCGCCCGCGCGAGCACGAAACAAAGACCTCGGATTGAAACCACTTTCCGGCAACCGCTAAGTCACGGCAAAACAGTGGCCGACGTAATATTAGAGTGTTCTAACTCGGAGAGCCAGCAATGCGGTCTCACCAAACTTTAGTCGCGCCTGTCATCATCTTGTGCTGCTCGGCTTTGAGCATCGCCACTCTTGTGATGGTCGGGGCGTGGTGAGTTCGTTGGCGAAACGTACATGCGTGAAGAATTTACGTCTCTTGCCTGCTCGGCTCCGGTCTGCTTGCACTGATTATTGTGGATTAGAGCGCGACGGGACGCACGCAGTAGGCCTAGTCAACGCACTGCCGGACCCAGTAACCACCGCTCACCCGTATCCATTGGCATGGACTAGGAGGAGGCTCTTTCACGATCGGCCAGCCGTGAATGTCGATATTTGTCGGTGCGGTTATGCCGCGCCAAAACACCGCATTCGCATCAGAGGAACGGAAAAGCAAGGCCGCCGCAAAGCAGGTCACGGCAACGCCGACCAGGAGCACTCGATGCATTGGTTCTATCCCCGGAGTAATATGTGATCTTCCCCCGAAAAAATGGACAGGGTTAAGCTGCTTTTAGCTCCATCTCGATCGGGCTGATATAGCCGATGGCGGAGTGAAGACGCTTTCGATTGTAGAAGCCCTCGATGTAAGCAAAGATATCACGTCTGGCTTCCTCACGTGTTTCATAATGCTGGTGATGGACGAGTTCTGTTTTGAGCGTGTGGAAGAAACTCTCCATCGGCGCGTTATCATAGCAATCGGCCTTGCGGCTCATCGAGGCCCGAAAACCGGCGGACTGCATCATCTTGCGATACTCCGCCGAAGCATATTGAACGCCACGATCTGAATGGTGGATCAAGCCAGCGCCAGGCCGCTGTGTCGCAATGGCCATCGCTAGGCGCCGCCATTGGCAGTTCGGCGCGCAAATGATCCGCCATCGCCCAGCCGACGATTTTGCGGCTGTAGAGATCCATCAGCGTGGCCAGATAGAGCCAGCCCTGATCGGTCTCGACGTAGGTGATGTCGGCGAGCCAGATCTGGTTCGGCGCGGCGGCGATGAAGTTGCGCTCGAGAAGATTCGGGGCGATCGGGAAATCGTGACGGCTGTCGGTGGTCCGCATCCGGCGTGGCTTCGCCATGATGGCCCTGATGCCGTGGCGGCGCATCAATCGCTCGATGCGACCGCGGCTGGCCCCGCGGCCCTGAGCCTTCAACTCGGCATGGACGCGCGGGCTGCCATAGCGGCCATTGGTGCCGCGGTGAACCCGCCTGATGTCGTCGACGAGCTCACGATTGGCGGCGGATCGCTGGCTCTCCGGGCGCGAGCGCCAGACATAATAGCCGGCCGGCGAGACACCGAGCACGCCGCACATGATCGTCACCGGATAGTCGGCGCGGCGATCTTCGATGAAGCGAAATCTCATTTCGGAACTCCAGCAAAGATCGCAATGGACTTTTTTAAAATATCGCGCTCCATGCGCAGCCGCTCGTTCTCCCGCTGCAAACGCGCGATCTCCGCCGCGTGGTCCGCCGACGGCAGCGTCGCCTGCGTTGTGGGGCGCCGCGTCGCCGCCGTCGGCTCTAGCCGGGCCCCTCGCTGCTCCACCCACCGCCGCAGCACGGAATCGCGCAGGCCAAGCTCCCTGGCAACAGATCCGATCGAGCGCCCGCTCGACGCTACGAGATCAACCGCTTGCCGCTTGTAGTCATCCGTAAACGACCGACGCTGACGTCCTTCCATCCGACACCTCCTGGCTCTTCGAGCCTACTACAGGTGTCCATCAATTCGGAGGAGGTTCAATGCCCCAATGCTACGCCGAGTCCGCGGTCGAGCCAAGAGGTTCCCACGGGCTTCGAAGGCGAGGGGTACGGTCAAAAGCGCTATGGCGTTGGTGACGTGATCTCTTTTTAAGGGGCGCACGCCGAATGGCAGTCGCGGGCTATGTGAAGAAGGTCGCGTTCCAACCATCCGTTCCCGTTCGGCATCGCCATTCGCGCGGTCAACAAGCTCAAGTCCTCGATCCGCGGAAGGGTGCGGCGCAAGTGGTCATGCTTCGTCTGATCTGACTAGGCTGGGCGCCGGAGCTCGGGTAAATTCACAGTTAGTTCAGGAAATCACCATCGTGCTGCGAAGCGCCGCTTCAATTGCTTTTTGGCGATGCGTCTCAAGCAGCCTGTTGTGCAACAGGCGATAGCGTTGACGCGCCCGCAAACGCAAGTGAGGTTACAATCGTCGAGATTTATCGTCTCGGGCTGCCCATCCTGGGCGAAACGCCCATCCTTCCGTGACCCCGATGGCGGCGATCAACGAAAAACCAGCCGCCGTATGTTGAGTCCCACGTCGGATCGGTTGCATAGGCGAGAGCAGCTTGCTCGCGCTGAAGCCTAAGTCGCTCGTTCTCCGCTTCGATTTGCTGCTCCTCGATCGCGCGCTGTTTTTCTAGCTGTGCTCTCTCAAGGGCGCGCTCGTTTCGTGCACGCAGCTCGGCATCGTCGAGGACCTCACCGCTAGGTCCATAGATATGCTCAACATCCCCGGTGATGACCCGCACTTGCTGGGCAACCGAGGGCGATGCGGCGGCTAGACAGGTCGCAATGAAGATTGCTCGCGGCAAGAGAAATACCCTTGTTGCGTCTTGAGTGAGCCGTTCCTTGGTCATAGTGCATCTCCGAAATCGCGTTGGCCTCCTAGGAGACCGCGATTACATGGCCATCTATCAACGCCACTCCTGGAGCGGGCTTCAACCTTATAATTTCGATCAGCACGATAACGGCAAGCATGCCCGCAATAAAACTGAGGACAGCAATTGCCCAAACTGACCGGTCCATTGAAATCCCTTAATTGAAAGACGATCAATGTACCGCACCCTAGGCGCGCAGGAAAGTGTCCGCGACAGGGCGGGATCCGTCGAACCGTGGGCTGGAGGTTTGTTAGTCGTTCTTTCTGCGCTTCATATTCAGGCGATCGATGCGTTCTTCGATCAATCGATTCAGTTTCGCGTCCCGCCGCATTTCCCTCCTGTAGATCCTTTTGAGGATGCAAGAGTCATCAGCGAGATGCTTTCGCCGGCTTGGCGGCCAGCACCATGTTGTACGGGTTGCCGAACACAAAGGCCTTCGAAGTACGCCAAATGATCCGTTCCAATTCCACGAATGTGCGCATCTTTAGCCGGTACTTCCACAACAGCATGTGTTGAATGAAGTTCCAGGTGAGGCCCCAAGCCCAGAATGGTAGCCGCCGGTAACGGATCGGGTCAAAGCCGAGTCGGCGCATCTTGTAGACCAGGAGATTGGCGCCGACGAAATTGTAGCGCCAATTCTCGAAGAAGGCGGTGACGCTCAGGTAATCCTCCTTACGGCAACAATGATCCAGCGACCCCGGTGAGCGGATTAACAGACGTCCTCCCGGCTTGAGCATCCGCCAGCACTGCGCCAGCCAAGCGTCCAAGTCCTTGGTGTAGCCTATCGATTCGAGCGCGTAGATGGCATCAAAACTTTCACTCGGGAGATCGAGGCTGTCGAAATCCGTGACGATCACCTGTCCACGCCCACCAAGTTTCGCGAATTTTCGCCTACAGATCTCTGCTTGCGCGGGTGAATTGGTCACGCACACAATTTCGATATTGCGGCGGCTGGCGAGATATTCGGCCGCGGCGCCGGATCCGCACCCGAGATCCAGCAGCCGCATCCCGTCCTTCAGTTTCAGAAGAACGTAGTCGGCTTCGTAGGGGCGCGTGAATGCCGCTCGGGGGAACACGCATGTGCTATAGTTCGCTTGTTCGTCGCGATACGTGCCGAACACGTCGTCATATGTACGCTTCTCGTCATCGTGCTTGAGAAAGTCGTTTGGCTGCGGTGTCCACTCGACCAACTGGCGCTGCTCGAACTGATTAAGCTGGTGGCCGATCTTGCTCGCGTCCTTCGGTCGAGTCACCAACAGAAAGAGTACATAATGAAGGAAGTTGTATGCGACGAATAGCGCGACGATGATCGCCGTTAGCAACTGAAATATCAGAATGATGTCCAAGCTTGCACCTTAGCCGCTGAAACCTTCTCAAAGCACTTGGCATTCTCACCTCTGAAAATGCAACGCCGAAGCAGAATTGCGCGTTGTTCCAATGGCCGCTGCTTCGGGCCGGTGACGCCTTCGATGCCGTTCGACGTCGTCGCCGGATTGGCGAAGCCATCGGCCGCGTGCGCGGCGGTGGCCGCGCGAAATTAGCAGAGTCACTCCACGAGCGCACCTGCTGGCGGCGCATCGGGTGGGAGTTCTGATGCAAGCATCCTAGCGTTGAAAGTTGTCCGATTGTGCACGCCTTCACTGAATTCCTACGGGACAGTGATGCGGCAAGGGTAATTCCTCGTCCCTCACCCGACGGTCAAAACTACCCAGGATACGGACGCGGCAAAGAGTGCTTGCGAACTGATGCCGAGCCGCCAACCAAGCCTCCGCTTCGTGTGGGCCCATCTATGAAAACGTTGCAAGGTCGTCAGGGGCTGCTTCGGAACCAACCTGTGCACGACCTGTAGGGGATCTGGCATCATGCCTGCGAGGGCGCCGAGCACGATCACTCCAATCGTTGCCGGCGTCGCGAAAAGCCAAATTGCTATTAATAGACCCGCGCAAGCGTCGCAGCCGATAAGAGCCAAATCGAGGAAAAGCTTCCGATCCGGCAGCAGGCGGCGATTGTTAGCGCGGGACTTTGACGTGATCGCTCGAAGTGGATAATCCCAATGCGGGATCGCATCGATCGCAAAGTGGCTTGCGAAGGCCGCAACCGCAACGAGGACCGGGTGCGACGGGAACAGGCAAGCGATGGCGCCGCCGACAACTGCGTGGGTGCTTAAGATCATATCGCCTCGGCTCGTCTGGCCGCACGGTCGGTGCAGCGATCTCCCTTGCTCCATCGTTTCGCATTCAGCCGAGTTCGTCCAGCCGGTTCTGCTCAGCCCGCGCGAGTGCCTTCGCAAGTTGCTTGGTTGTGGCACTGTCGACGATGGCGATGGACCTTAACGATAGCTCCAATTGGGCCGCGCGCTCTAGGGGATTTCTCGGGCCGAAGGCTAATTTGATGCGCGTTCCAGCCGATCGTGATCACCGATTCCAGGCCATCGTGATCACCCATTCCAGAGCATCGTGATCACCATTT
>NZ_JBBIAM010000198.1:0-10101 GCF_054185185.1 Bradyrhizobium sp. UFLA05-153 | reverse complement strand
TTTGGTGTCTTTGGACAGAGCGCCGAGCGTGCCACAAACCCTCGCCGTCCGCCCCGCCCCATAGCATCTTGATCCAATGCTTTTGCCGCCCACTGCTCCACGCTTGATTACCTGAGCGCCCCCTGAGTTTTGCCTTAAAGGCGGCGGCTCAACGGCGAGGTGTTTTCCAATGCTCCGCTTCCGGAGCGATTGACGGTAAGCGCTCCAATTCGCAGAGCCGGTCGATCTGCGTTTTGAGGCGCGCTGGCAATTTCGGCTCTGGTTTCAGCGACGCGCGTAGTCTCTCGCCGATCTCTCGAACGATGGCCCGGCTGTGCACGTAGTCAATGTCGATGCGGTTGCGCATAGCGGAGCCTTTGGATTGGCAATAACGGCACCGCCTCCGCCCCCGCACCCAACCGGGGCAGGCTGGCCCTTCAGAGGAACTGGAGACCGCCGCTTTTGGCTATCTGCGCGAGCGCTTGTATTCAGAGCAGCGGGTCGCTGGCAACGACCTTTGGCTATCCGCGACATGCGCCGTGTTAGTACCGGCGAGCGACGGTCTCATGTTTTTCTAAAGCCTGGCAGGCGCTTTTCGTTCCTTTGATCTCTCTGATCGTGACACGATGTTCCTTCGGACGAGGAACCCGGAATGCGGCGTCGACGCATCCGCTAGACCGCTAAGCGATCGCAGCCATGCACTCGGGGCCAACTGATACACGAACAGTACTCGGGAACTGTTTCTGAGAGTGCCCGGTTAATTCATGGGGCGATGAAGGGGACTATCGCTATGAGGACCGAATATCTCGCTGCGATTGCGATAGCTGTTCTTGCCGCTTGTACCGGGCTGACCACTCTCGGCTCGCTGCCGCCCGGAAAGCAGTCCACGCCGGCCGTCACGCAAGTGGCGGACCGATTAGCTCTGTCCGTAGATCCGTTTTTGATGCGGTCTGGTGGCTAATAGGCGGCGTAACTCGAAATGCATTGGCCGCCGGGTGATGTCGGCGAGCAGAATCGAGTTGCCGATCAGCCCAGGCGACCGCTTTCGTGTTCATCGAACAATGCTGTGTCAGTCGTGCCTACGCCGCCGCCCGATCTTCCTTATCCGCCCCGCGCATCACGATCCTGAGCGTCTCATCCGGCAACGACCGTTGCAGCGCCTTCGCCTCATCCCACGGCGCGCGCATCCAGACATCGCGCTCTTCATCAGTCGTCAGGATTACCGGCATGGCCTTCGGATGGATCGGCTCAATCACCGCATTTGGCGTAGTCGTCAGGAAGCCATACACGAGGTGCGGCCCCGGGGATCGGCTTGGACTTCGTCCCTTGAACTCAGTCCAGATGCCTGCGAAGGCCGTAAGCGGTCGGTCATCGTTCAGGCAAACCAGACGACATCCTTCTTCTTTGTCTCAGGGTTCGCCTCAGGCGCGTACTCGGCGAAGCTGTCGAAGGGGACGAGGCAGCGGTTCTCTGGCTTCAACCAGCCGCGCCAATGAGGAGATGACGTGTTGCGGATGTTGGTGACTGGAGGGCCGCCTGTGCGCGGCGGCGGTGGCATGCCCCAGCGCATCAGCGTCATCTCGGTGCCAGCCTCCCTGTTGCGGATCACAGGGGCCGGGTAGTCCGGGAAGACGCCGGGCATCGGCTGCAAGTTGCCGACGTAGCGATTGACCACGCGGAAGAGCGCGAGGATGGCGGCTTGGTTGGTGGTGATGCTGTAGAGGTTGCACATGTAGGTCAGCGGCCCGCCGACGTACTCGACCTAGGTCATCCCTTCCTGGTAGTCCGCAAACTACGGACGTAATACCCTTGTCCCTGAACGGCCGACCTGATCTCGTCGCTAACTCTGAAAACTCTTTTTCTGCTCTTCCGCCACTTATGTCTGGAGCTGAGCGTCGGTATCGCAGAGCCTTTGCTTAGAACGAGCAACTCGCGCTTATCATTGCGATAGACATCAAACACCTTTCGCCCCCGCTGATTATATTGGAATAGACATGAAATAAGTTTCGGTCCTAGACGGACCAGACTAATATCTATAAGGGCCGCGCGGGTTGTAATTCTGCAACGCTCGCCGCTTTCTGCTTCACCGCGTTCCGGATTGGGATCGAGCTGATACGCTTCCGGACAGATTGGTCGGCCTAGGCGATGCAACGAGGCCGCGGATATCGTGACCGGCGGGCCGCCAGTGTGCCGCGACGGCGGCATGCCCCAGCGCATCAGCGTCATCTGCTTCCGGCAACCGTGTTGCGGATCACGGGAGCCGGATAGTCGGGAAAGACGCCCGGCATCGGCTGCAAATTGCCGACGTAGCCATTGACCACGTGGAACGGACGCTAAGCATCCTGAATCAGAATGTCGGTCAGGCTCTTTTCGTCGCGCTGTCGCGGCGTCAGATCCAGTCCTGTCAGCAGATCGGCTAGATGACTTGTCATCAGCTCGGCTGCGACGTCGGTGTCGTGGCGGGCGATGGCGTCGACCAGATGATGATGGGCATGGCTTGCACAGATGGTGTCGCGCCGGATCCAGTACAATGCGATTATTAGCGATGAGCGCGTGACGAGGTCGGCGACGATCTCGCACAGGATCGACTGCGACGCGATCTTCGAGACCTCAACATGAAAATTGGCTGACAGCATCAGCGCGTCACTGTCGCGTCCTTCACGCACCGCTTCGTGCTCCTGATCGAGATGGGCGCGCAGCCGCGCCACGTCGTCGGCCGTAGCGCGCGCGGCGGCAAGCGCTGCCGCGCGCGCCTCGACCAGCATGCGCATTTCGAAGATCTCGCGGGCTTCGGTCTGCGAGGGTTGTGCCACGAAGGCGCCGCGGTTCGGCTCCAGGCGCACGAGGCGATCGTGCGCGAGCGCCTGCAGCGCGGACCGGATCACAGTACGGCTCACCGTGTAGATCGAGGCCAGTTCGTCTTCGGGCAACTTGGTGCCGGGCGCCAGCCGATGGGCAAAGATCGCATCCCGCAGACGGGTGTAGGTCGCGGACCACCGCGCCGCTGGTTTCAAGGAGTAGGTCTGTCGGTCTTCGGTCGTGTGCATGGCCTCAGAAGCTGGACGGAGATAGCGACGGTGCAAGGTGCGATTGGATTTGTGCACGCGTTTTCACCGTCATCATATCGCGTGCTTACCTGCAGGTGAAGTGGCGAGCGGGCGGGACGTCATGTCCGGCGCATGCTGTGGCTGCGGAGCTTCCGGCGCGAACGCGGCAAACAGGCCATCATAAGGCTTGACCCGCGGCGCGGCATAGCCGCCACGCTTTGATGTCTTGTGGCCGAGGCTCACCAGGCCTTCAGCGAGTTTCACCGCCGCGCCGACGCCGTCGACGACGGGAAGGCTGTGCTCGCGCGATAGCTCGGCAGCGAGATCGGCCATGCCGGCGCAGCCCAGCACGATCGCTTCGGCTCGGTCCTCGACCACGGCCTTGGCGATCTCGGCCGAGATCCGTTGGCGTGCGTCCGAGCCGGGAATCTCGAGATCGAGCACTGGTATTTCCGATGCTCGTACCCGCGCGCAGCGGCCGGCCAAGCCGTATTTGGTGAGGTTGTGCTCGATTGCTGAGACCGAGCGCGACAACGTCGTCACAACGCTGAAACGACCTGCCAGCAGGCTGGCGATGTGGAAAGCGGCCTCGCCGATGCCGATGACCGGTGCGGCGGTGAGGCAGCGCGCCGCATCCAGCCCAGTGTCGTCGAAACAGGCGATTACATAGGCATCCACATCTGGCGCGGCGTGTATCTGCGCTAGCAGGCCTGGAATCGAGAATACTTCGTCATAGTAACCTTCGATGCTCGGCGGACCGTATGTCGGATTGATAGCCTGGATCGCGGTGCCGGAAGCGGCGGCCGCTTGCGCCGCCACGCCGATCTTTTGCGTCATTGATGCGGTAGTGTTGGGATTGATGACCAGAATGCGCATAAGTGTTTACCTGGACTCACAATTCTCCGCCAAGATAGAGGGTTTTGATGCGTTCATCGTTGATGAGCTCAGCCGAAGGCCCGGAGAGCGCTACGGCTCCGGTCGAGAGCGCATAGGCGCGGGCGGATATCTTGAGCGCGATGCGCGAATTCTGCTCGACTAGCAGCACGCTGACCTGCTCGTCGCGATTGATGGCGACGATCGATCGCGCAATGTCCTGCACCAGTTTCGGGGCAATGCCGAGTGAGGGCTCGTCGAGCAGCAGCAGCGTCGGCCGGCTCATCAGTGCGCGGCCGATTACTAGCATCTGCTGCTCGCCGCCGCTCATAGTTCCCGCCGCCTGGCTATAGCGTTCGCGTAGCCGCGGAAAGCGCGTGAGTACCGCCTCGAGCGTGTTGGCGACTTCGGCCTTGTCGTGGCGGGTGAAAGCCCCCATCAGGAGATTGTCCTTCACTGACATCAGCGGAAACGATCGGCGGCCCTCCGGAACCATCGCGATACCCATCTTCACTAGCTCGTCGGGCGGGCGGCCATCGATGCGCTGGCCGCGAAACCGAATTTCGCCCTTGCGGATCTTGCGAAGGCCGGTGATGGCTCGCAAAATCGAGGTCTTTCCCGCGCCGTTGGCGCCGATCAGCGCCACGGTCTCGCCCTCGTTGACCTCGAGCGAGACGTTTCGCAAGGCGTAAACCTGATCGTAATAAAGTTCGACCCCGGAGAAGGTGAGAAGCGGCTCCATCGACTACATCCCGATCGATTCGTCGGCGCTGCCGAGATAGGCCTCGATCACACGCGGGTTTTGCTGGATCTCCGTTGGCGTTCCTTCCGCGATCTTCTCGCCGAAATTCAGCACGACAATGCGGTCGGAAATCTTCATGACGGCGGGCATATCATGCTCCACCAAGAGGATGGTAACGTCGCGATCGCGTACCGCGCGCACCAGCTGGACTGCACGTCGCGTTTCATCATGGTTCATGCCGGCAAAGGGCTCGTCGAGCAGTAGGATTTTAGGGTTAGTGGCAAGTCCGATGGCTATGCCTAGCGCACGTAGATGGCCTTGCGGCAGGGTGTTGGCTAACTGTCCCGCGATCGCGCGCAGACCGAGAAAATCCAGGATCTCATCGGCAGAGCGGGCAAACTCGCGCTCGTCGGCGCGCGCGCTTGTCGAACCGGTGTAGAACCCGAGCAAGCTGGCGCGCGAACGCAAATGGTGGGCGATGATGACGTTGTCGCGCACGCTCATAGTCTTGAATATGGTGGTTTCCTGGAAGGTGCGTACGACGCCGGCACGCGCCACGACGTGAGGGGCCAGACCGGAGATGCGGTTGCCGCGCAAAAGCACTTCGCCATCGCTCGGTCGCATGAACGAGGCGATCAGCTTGAACAGGGTCGACTTGCCGGCGCCGTTCGGCCCAATCACCGAAAGGATCTCGCCCTCGCGCACGGAGAAGGAGATTCCATTCACGGCGACGAGGCCGCCGAAGCGTTTGGTTAGAGATTTGACCTCAAGCAACTCGGCCACGGCTCAGCTCTCCTTCCGCCGCGGCGCAAATAGGCTGAGAATGCCGTTGGGTAGCACCAGCATCAGCGCGATCAGCACCATGGAATAGATCAGCAACTGGAACTCACCCGTCCTGAACAGGAAATCCCAACCGAAATACAACACGAAGGTGCCGACCAAGGGGCCCATCACGTGCCCCAAACCGCCGAGGAAACAGTTCAGCATGAAATTTACGGAGTCGGCGACGGCGAAGCTCGACGGATAGATCGATTGCGCGATGGCGACAAACATAGCGCCGCCAATGCCGCCGAGGAACGAGGAAATCGCATAGGCAATGATACGCAACGCGGCGACGTTGACGCCGATTGAGGAGGCCAGCTCTTCATTTTGCTGAAGCGACAGGCAGAGTTGCCCGATGCGAGAATGTACCAGACGATAGACGCCTGCGAATACCAGTACCATCAGCGCCACCGTTACGAAATAGAACGCCTGACGCGGGTTGGCCAGCGTTGCAAAATCCGGCAGTAGCGTGAGGCCGAACAGGCGGATCGCGCCTGGAGGCGGGATGTCGGTGATGCCTTTGGCGCCGTTGGTCAGCGGCACGGCGAGTGCCGCGAGCCGCGCCACCTCCGTCAGGACAAGCGTCACCATGGCGAAGTAGACGCCGCGCAGCCGCAGGATCGGCCACCCGATCAGGATGCTGATGCCAGCGCAAAACAGTCCGGCAAGCGGCAAGCTAAGCCAGAACGAGACGCCGCCGGCTGTGACGAGGATCGCCGAGACGTAGCCGCCGAACAGCGCATAGGCGCCCTGGCCGATGTTGATGCGGCCGATGAAGAAGGTCAGCCAAACGCCTGCGCTGGCGATGCTCAGAAGCGCGACAGAGGTCAGGGTATAATAGAGGTCGCTGCGGCCACTGACCGCGATGAGCCAGGGCACGAGGACGAAGGCGACGACCAAAAACAGCGCCAGGGCCGAGACTTTGGATGCGGTGCTCGTCATTGTCAGCCCCATGGTTTGCCCATGAGCCCGTTGGGACGGATACTCAGGAACACCATCAAGGCGGCGAAGATCACCAGATAAGTGACGTCGCCGTAGGCATGCAGTACCGACAGACCCACCGACTCCAGCATGCCGAGAATGAAGCCGCCGGCGATGGCGCCGCCGACCACGCCGGCGCCGCCGATCATCACCATCAGGAAGGCCTTGATCGAGATCGGCCCGCCGATGCCGGAGTTGACGCCGGTAATAGCGACCAGCAAGCCGCCGACCACGCCGGCCAGCATCGCGCCAAGCGCGAATCCGATCATGGAATAGCGATCGACATTGACGCCCATTAGCTGCGCCGCGACGCGGTCCTGGGCCAGCGCCCGCATCGCCCGTCCGGGACGGCTGAACTGCATGTAAGCCATAAAGCTCGCGATCAACACCAGAGCAATGACGCCGACGGTGATCTTATCATAAGGGATGATCAGCCAGTCGACGTTGAGCACACCGTTGACGATCTTCGGCACGCCGCGCTGCTTCTCGCCAAACAGCAGCAGGATTACTGCATCAAGGAAAAAGGCTGTACCGGCGGCGAGCAGCATAGTGCTCTCGTCGCGCACGCTACGCCGGATCACGGTGCGGAATAGAAACCGCTCGAACAGGGCGCCGATGATCGCCAGCGTCACGCCCGAACAGGCAAGCGCCACCACGAACGGCAGGTGCAGTTGGCCGTAGACCGTATAGGTGATGAAGCCGCCGAACACGTACATCTGGCCATGCGCAAAGTTCAGCACGTTCATCAGCGCGAAGATCAGCGTCAGGCCGAGCGCGATCAGGGCGTATTGTGCGCCGAGGTAAAGGCCGTTCACGATGACCTGTGTCATGTGCAGTCCCGTTCGAGGAGCGCGCGCAATCCGTTGCGCGCTACGGCTCGCGTCCGCCGCGGCAAGGGGAGGGGCGAACGACGCCAGCCTTAGGCTGCCGTCGCCCGCACCCGGTCAGAGGTGTCAATCGACGTCGGCGACGAACAGCGTTTCGAACTTTCCGTTCTTGTATTCCGTGACGACGAGTGGCACGGCGAGTTGACGCTTCTGGCCGAAAGAGGTGGTGCCGACGTAGTGAAGCATCTTGTCGCCCTTGACGTAGGGGTTGGGTGCCGAAAATCCGTCAATGGTTTTCTTGTACTCGGCGATATCGTCGATCGCTTTGGGGTTCGCCTTCAGAGTATCGATGATGTATTGGAGGGCGTATACCTTGGTGTTCGACTCATCGTTGTATTCGCCGAACATTTTCGTATAGCGGGCGATGAAGTCATCCATCGCCTTGGAGCGGATCTCTGGGGTCGAAGCGCCGCCGACCGAGATGAAGCCGTTGGCAAGTTCGCCCGCGCCTTCCTCGAGCACCTTGGCATCCTGCGCAGTTTCGGTTGAGAGCAGGCCCTGATAGCCGAGTTCGCGCGCGGCGCGGATCAAGAGTGGCGCGTTGGCCGGGGAGACGCCGGACAGCACCAAGAGATCGGGCTTCAGCTTGACGATCGGCGTCAGCACCGGTGTGAAGTCGCGTGTGTCGTTCTGGTAGGTGTCCTTGTCGGCGACCACTTGGAGGCCAAGCGCGTTGGCCGCTGCGACGCCGCCGTCGCGTTGACTGAGCGGATCGGATTCATTAGCTGCGACGAAGGCGATCGTCTTCACGTTCCTTTTGTCGTGCAGATATTTGTAGATCGCCGGGCCCGATTGATAGTTTGCGACCATGCCGAGCACCGCATTAGCGGCGGGCTTTGTGTAGAGCGCCTTCGGGAAGGCGTAAGGGAAATAGATTATGCCCTTAGCTTCCGCGACGGGGCGTACCGCGGCAGCGCCGTCGTCGACATTCGGCCCCACCACATAGTGGATGCCTTCCTGGGCCATCTTCTCCATGCCGGCAATGGCGCGCTTGGGATCTTTCTGGTCATCGAAGGTGACGATCTTGATGTCGTAGGTGCGATCGCCAATCTTGACGCCACCGGCCTCGTTCCATTGCGCCGCAAGCGTCTGCATCGAGCGTACGTTCGAGGTGCCCCAGGCCGCGGCGGGACCGCTGGTCACGCCGACGAAGCCGATCTTCAATTCGGTGTTTGCCGCCTGCGCGCCGGTCGCCATCAAGCCCAGCAGTGAGGCTCCAATCAGAGCCGATTGCACAGCAGAATACTTCCTGATCATCACACGTCTCCTCCGCTGAATAAGTCAACGCCCGACATTACGGGACCACCCCGTCGCAGGTCTTGGGCTGATCAAACGCGTCCGCCTCACGATTGTCAACAATCTAAATATGTTTTGTGAACAAATTAGGCCAGCTGTAGTATACAATGCTCGCGAGGGGCGCCGTGGATGAAGCGTCTCGTTCAACGTTGGGAGCTGAGCCGCTTGTTTGACATTGAGCAGGATTATCCGCGCGATCTCATCGGCTATGGCTGCAGCCGGCCTCAGCCAGCGTGGCCTCGCGAGGCTCGCGTCGCGCTGCAGTTTGTCATCAATTATGAGGAAGGCGGTGAGAACTGCGTCCTGCATGGCGATGCTGCATCGGAAGCTTTTCTCTCGGAGATCGTCGGCGCGCAGCCGTGGCCAGGGCAACGGCACGTCAACATGGAGTCGATCTACGAATACGGCTCACGCGTGGGATTTTGGCGGCTGTGGCGGATGTTCACTGAACGTAACATGTCGGTCACGGTCTATGGCGTTGCCTCCGCCATGGCACGCAATCCGCGGGCGGTGGCGGCGATGAACGAGGCCGGCTGGGAGATCGCTAGCCATGGCCTAAAATGGATCGACTATCGCAACCATACGCTGGAAGCGGAACGTGCAGATCTCGACGAGGCGGTGCGGATTCACACGGCGGTGGCTGGCGTACGTCCGCTTGGTCTCTACCAGGGGCGTACCTCGGTGAACACGCTGGCCCTTGGCGCGCTGGAAGGCGGCTTTCTTTATCTTGCCGATGCCTACGCGGATGAGCTGCCCTATTGGCAACTCATTGCAGGTCGTCAGCAACTGATTGTTCCGTATACGTTAGACGCCAACGACATGCGCTTTGCGACGCCGCAGGGTTTCAACAGCGGCGATCAGTTCTTCAGCTACCTCAAGGATTCGTTCGACGTGCTCTACGCCGAAGGCGGTGCAGGCGATGCCGGCATGATGTCGGTGGGGCTGCACTGTCGCCTGGTCGGCCGACCCGGCCGCGCCGCGGCGCTTGCGCGTTTTCTGGACTATGTGCAGGGCCACACCGATGTCTGGGTGGCGACGCGGCTCGACATTGCGCGCCATTGGATCCGCCATCATCCACCCGAGGGTGGCTACGTGCGCGGGCGCATGGGCCCCGCTCTTGTTGCCGAGGTGTTCGGCAATGGCGCAAGCGAATTGCCATAACGTAGTCACCGGAGTCGAACGATGTTAACTCTTCCGGTCGTGGCGCTGACAAAGGCAGAATTTGCGCCCTTCGGTGAAGTCATCGAGACAGACGACGTGACACCGAAGCTGATCAACGAGGGATTTGCCCGGCGCTACGACGATCTGGCCAGGATTGACGTTGCCTCGGAAGGCGGGGACGTCAACGTAAGCCTGTTCATCGGTGCAACAAGACCAACTCCGATCGTCATCAGGCTCATGGAGCGTCATCCCCTCGGCAGCCAGTTGTTCATCCCATTGAACGATATGCCTTGGTTCGTGGTCGTGTGCACAG
>NZ_JBBIAM010000197.1:0-10081 GCF_054185185.1 Bradyrhizobium sp. UFLA05-153 | reverse complement strand
ATGTGTATAAGAGACAGGTTCCGGCGCTTACCAGGCCGTCACCGTGGCCGAGCCCCTGAACCTGCAAGGATGGCAGCTCGTCGACGAATTGAACCGCGCCATGGCTGGAGAGAAATGGTCGGGATATGTCTCGCCGCTGCATGTGGTGACCAAGACCAACGTCGAATTCGACGGCGGCCCAACCAATACGTTCGACCCGGGCAATGGCTACCGTAACGCCTACAAGAAGGCCTGGGGCTTCGAGTAGGCGTTCCTTCCCTATCCCCGAGCAACCGTGACCGTGCTCACTCGGCGGTCGGTCACAAGCTGACCGCCGATTTTTGCTTCACCTCCACCAGACAGACGAGCAAGTGCCGATGTATATCCGTTGTGCTTTTTTCAGTGGCCGCGCAAAGCCCGGGCGCGAAGCCGAATTCACCGCCTATGTCCGCGAGAAGCTCGTGCCGCTGTGGACACGCTTTCCTGGCGCCGAGGAGGTTCGCGTGCTGCGCCAGGATGAGAGCGACAGCGATGCCCAGCACTACGAGATGGTGTTGGCGATCCGCTATCCCTCGCGCAAGGCAATCGACGAAGCGCTGGCCTCGCCGGTTCGCCTCGAGAGCCGCGAGGTGACCAAGGGGCTGGCCGAAATGTTCGACGGCTCCATCTTCCACACGGTCTTCAAGGCCAACGACTTTGCGCTGCCGACCGACTGATCATGCTATCAGCGCTGCAATCTCGGAAACACTGATACCGTGAGCACCTACGAGATCCTCGACCGACGCTTCCAGGCGCTGATCATCGGACACGCCAAGCTCGACAGGCTCTGGACCGGCAGTCGCTGGGCCGAGGGCCCGGTCTATGTGCCCGCCGCCAAGTCGCTACTTTGGTCGGACATTCCCAATGACCGCGTGTTGCGCTTCGACGAGACCAACGGCTCGGTCTCGGTGTTCGAGAGCACCTGCGGCTATCACAACGGTCATGCCCGTGACGCCCTCGGGCGTGTGATCGCCTGCGAGCACGGCGGCCGCCGCATCTCGCGGCTGGAGCCCGACGGCCGATGGGTGGGACTTGTCGACCGCTTCGAAGGGTGCCGCTTCAATTCCCCGAACGATGTCGTGGTCAAGTCGGACGGAACGGTCTGGTTCTCCGATCCGACCTACGGCATCGATAGCGAGTATGAGGGGCACGCCGGACCAAGCGAGATCGGCGCGAGCAATGTCTATCGCTTCGATCCGACGAGCGGCGCAGTTTCGGCTGTCGTGACCAACATGGTGAGGCCAAACGGTCTCGCCTTCTCGCCTGACGAGCGGCTGCTCTATGTGGCCGAAACGGGTGCCACCCATGTGCCGGACACACCGGCCGTCATACGCGTCTATAACGTTGCGCCGGACGGTGCCGCAGTCGGTGAGGGCCGCATGTTCGCGACCTCCCCGGCCGGGTTCTTCGATGGATTCCGCCTCGACCGGAACGGCAATATCTGGACATCGACGGCGGATGCAGTTGCCGTCTACGCGCCGGATGGCACGCTGATCGGACGTATTCCGGTGCCTGAAATCGTCTCCAACCTGACCTTCGGCGGGCCGAAGCGGAACAGGCTCTATATCACCGCGCAGACCTCGCTCTACGCGATCTTCGTCAATGCCCACGGGCTTGCATGAAGCCGTCCGCCCGCGTTCTTTGTCACGCGGGCGGCGTTCGCCGGGCCCAGAATTCCATGAGCGCGGCCTGATCCATCGCGCCGAGCCCCACCGCCGTCAGAAGGCGATGTATCTCGGCGCAGACAGCGGTCATCGGCATGGCGATACCCGTCTGTCTGGCAAGATCTTGCGCGCCGCTCAGATCCTTGACCATATTGTCGATGCGGCCCGTCGGACGATAATCGCGCGATGCGAAGCGCGGCATGTATTCCTGCAGGATGGCACTGTCGGCCCGCCCGCCGCGCAACGCCTCGGGGATTTTCGCGGCCGCGACACCGGCGGCCTCCGCCAGCGCTGTCGCCTCGGCGACGGCGAGGAAATTGAGACCGCAGAGCACTTGGTTGATCAGTTTCGTGGTCTGGCCGGCGCCGCTCGGACCCATATGCGTGAAATTCGAGGCGACTTCAGCCAACACCGTCCGCGCTTCGGCGACGTCGGCGGCTTCGCCACCGGCCATGCACGTCAACTGACCGATCAGCGCCTTCGGGGCACCGCCCGACAGTGGACTGTCGACCCAGCGCAGACCGGCCGCGGCCGCGTCTGCGGCCAGCGCGCGCGTGGCTTCCGGATCGATCGAGGACATGTCGATGACGAGCGTGCCTTTCCGCGCTCCCTCAGCCACGCCCGCCGGTCCGAAGACAGCGGCTCGCACGATCTTTGGCGAGTTGAGGCTGAGGATCACTGCATCGGCCTCGGCCGCTGCTTTCGCAGCGGAGCTGACCGCTGTCGCCCCTTTTTCGACGAGGGCAGCGACCTTTTTGGGATCGAGGTCGAACACCAGGAGGCGGGTGTCGCGTTCAGCAAGTCGAGTTCCAATCGCGCCGCCCATGGCGCCGGCGCCGATCAATGCGACTGAACGGGACATTTCAACATCTCCGCGGTGGTCCGTTGGATGGGTTAGGCAACCGCCTCAGAGCGAGGCCGTGATGCCGCCGTCGACATAGAGCACGTGCCCGTTGACGAAGGAAGAAGCGGCTGAGGCAAGGAAAATACAGGCGCCGATCAGTTCCTCCACTTTGCCCCAGCGGCCCGCCGGCGTACGCTTTTCGAGCCAGGCCGAAAAAGCAGGATCCGAGACGAGTGCGGCATTTAGCGGCGTATCGAAATAGCCGGGCGCGATCGCGTTGACCTGCAGCCCGTGTTTCGCCCAGTCCGTCGCCATGCCCTTGGTCAGGTTTCCGACTGCTCCCTTTGTCGCCGTATAGGGAGCAATGGACGGGCGCGCGAGCGCCGTCTGCACCGAGGCGATATTGATGATCTTGCCGGCGCGCCGCCCAATCATGTGACGCGCACAGGCTTGGCCGACATTGAAGACCGAGGCGATGTTGGTTTGCAGGAGGCGCTGAAACGCATCCGCGGGGAAATCCTCGAGCGGCGCGCGGTGCTGCATACCCGCGTTGTTGACGAGAATGTCGATAGGTCCGATTTCGGCTTCGAAGCGGTCGATGGCGGTACGTGCCGCGGCATGGTCGGCCACATCGAAGGCGAGTGTTCGCGATCCCACAACGGTACTGGCCGCGGCCGCGAGTTTGGTCTCGTCGCGGCCATTGAGCACGACCTCCGCACCGGCCTCGGAGAGGCCGCGCACAAGCGCGAGGCCAATGCCTTGAGAAGACCCGGTCACGAGGGCGCGGCGCCCTGTCAGATCGAACAAGCTGAGCGCCATTCCATCTCCCCTTCTTGTTGCATCTCGACAATTACCCCTGCGCCTGACTATGTTATCGATAACATTTCGTCAAGACCATGACCGAGAGGAGCGCTCACCCCATGTCGAAGCCTGAAGTCCTGCAGATCGGCCCGTATCCGGAGTGGGATCAGGTCCCTCTCGACGCCGCTTACGTCATGCACCGCTATTTCGAGACCAGTAACAAGCCTGCCCTCCTCGCCGAGGTTGGAGCGCGCACGCGAGCCATCGCCACGCGCGGCGAGCTCGGCGCGAGCGCCGAGCTCATCGCGGCCTGCCCAAAGCTCGAGATCGTCTCAGTCTACGGTGTGGGCTTCGATGCGGTGCATCTTGATAGCTGCCGGGCGCGCGGGATCCGCGTGACCAACACCCCCGACGTGCTGACGAAGGATGTGGCTGATCTCGCGATTGCAATGATGCTCGCGCAATGGCGAGGCGTGAACGGCGCCGAACGCTGGGTGCGCGATGGTTCCTGGGCCGCCAAGGGACTCTATCCCCTGAGGACACGGGTCTGGGGCAAGCGCGCTGGCGTGCTCGGACTCGGGCGCATCGGATTTGAAGTGGCACGTCGGCTGACCGGCTTCGACATGGATATCGCCTATAGCGACATCGAGCCGAAGCCTCACGGCAAGGATTGGACCTTCGTTCCCGATCCGGTCGCGCTCGCCGAGCGTTCAGACGTCCTGTTCGTCACGCTCGCTGCCTCCGCCGCAACGCGGCACATCGTCGGGCCTTCGGTTCTCGAGGCGCTCGGGCCTGACGGGCTCCTTGTCAACGTCTCGCGTGCCTCCAATATCGACGAGGAGGCGCTCATCGAGGCGCTTGCCAATGGCAAGCTTGGGGCGGCAGCGCTCGATGTCTTCGACGGTGAACCGAACCTGAATCCCAAGTTCCTCAGCCTACCTAACATCCTCCTGCAACCTCATCACGCCTCCGGGACGGTCGAGACCCGCAAGGCCATGGGCCAGTTGATGCGAGACAATCTCGCCGCGCATTTCGCCGGGCACCCGCTGCCCAGCCCCGTCCTCTGAATTCCTGCGAGCGGCTTGGATTCGACGGCATGGACGAACTGATCGCTTACGATCAGACGCAGACATCGCCGATTTGCTGATGCCAGAAAACGAGCACAGTAACTTTTGAGCGTACCAAGCGGAAAAAATCGCGAGATTTCAACGCCAAAAGCGGGGGTGGTGCGCTCGGAGGGACTCGAACCCCCACGGTGTTACCCACTGCCACCTCAAGGCAGCGCGTCTACCAGTTCCGCCACGAGCGCTTTAAGAAGCCGGCTTGGGCTTGCGCCGGCCGGATCAACCGGCGCCGATCTAACAAATCCATCAGGGGGGGACAAGCCTGCTGAGGCCGCAAATTCCACAAGCTTCTGAGGAAAGTTTCGCCCCCGCTCCCGCCGTTACCGGGTCCCGGGCGAGCGCGGCAGCATCTGCTTGACCTCGACCGCGATCCGGTTGCGGTCGACCAGCACGACGCCGGAGGCGACGGGCAGGTTATTGGCCAAAACCTTGACCTCGTCGGCCTCGGTTGCGTCTAGTTCGATGATGGCGCCACGGGAAAGACGTAATACCTGATGGATCGGCATGGTGGTCGTCCCGAGGACGACCATGAGATCCACGGTTACTTTGTCGAGAGTGGGCACGTCAGCACCGCCGCAACTGGAGACTCTTGCATTTGCGCCTGTGATGATCACCACGTTATGGTTAGCCAATGGTTAATTGCCCCGAAAATCAGCGCCAAGACCTCGATTTGACGCCGTTTTCCGCCCCCGGCGGGGAGCCCGTTGAGTGGCGGATCTCAGATGCCCCGGTCCCCTATCCCGAGGCCGTGGCCGCCATGGAGGCACGGGTGGCGGCGATTGCCGCGGGCGAAGCGCCGGAACTGGTCTGGCTGCTCGAGCACCCCCCGCTTTATACCTCCGGCACCTCCGCCAAGGCCTCCGACCTGCTCGATGCCCGATTCCCGACCTTTGCCACGGGGCGCGGCGGGCAGCTGACCTATCACGGACCCGGCCAACGGGTTGCCTATGTGATGCTCGACCTCAAGCGCCGCCGGCCCGACGTGCGGGCCTATGTCGCGAGCCTGGAGGAATGGATCTTGCGCACGCTCGACGCCTTCAACGTCCGCGGCGAGCGGCGCGAGGACCGGGTCGGCGTCTGGGTGAAGCGGCCGGACAAGGGGCCGGGCCATGAGGACAAGATCGCCGCGATCGGCGTGCGGCTGAAGCGCTGGGTATCGTTCCACGGCATCGCCATCAATGTCGAGCCGGACCTGTCGCATTTTTTGGGGATCGTGCCCTGCGGCGTCACCGATCCCCGCTACGGCGTCACCTCTCTGGTCGACCTTGGCCACCTCGTGACGATGGCCGACGTCGATGTCGCACTCCGGCAGGCGTTTGAGGAGCTGTTCGGCCCCGTCAAGGCACGGCTCATGCAAGCGACGGTGTAGCTGCGCGCGAGTTCTCCGCAGGCGGGGACTCGGTTATGCTTGATTCCGGTGTCGCCCACGCCTCCCCCCTCCGTCGGGAAAGTACAGATCATGCCGGGCGAATAGATCATTGGGCCGACTGTTCGAGCACCATGCATCAGGAGGGGTTGCGATCATGCTCGCAATGGGAGGTTTGATCGATGAAGCTGTCTGCACCCATCTATCGTCTGAAGCGTACTGCGAAGAGTTTATCCCGCGAAGAAGGCATTCCGCTCCACGAGGCGCTTGACCGCGTCGCCGCGAGCGAAGGCTTCAGCGCCTGGAGCTTGCTCGTGGCGAAAGCCGCCGCGGCGACGCCGGCCAACAAACTGCTCGCCAGATTTCGGCCGGGTGATCTGGTGCTGGTCGGAGCCCGACCGGGCCATGGCAAGACGCTGCTGAGCCTCGAACTTGCCGTCGAGGCCATGAAATCCGGCAGTCGGGGGGCGTTCTTCTCACTCGAATACACCGAGCGGGATGTCCTTGGCTGTTTCCGGGCGATCGGCGTGGAGCCTGCGCAATTCGATCGCTTGTTCGAACTCGATTGCTCTGACGCCATCAGCGCCGACTACATTGTGAAGCGGATGGCTGCCGCGCCCCGCGGGACTTTGGTGGTGATCGACTATTTGCAACTGCTCGATCAGAAACGTGAACACCCCGAGCTGACGATTCAGGTGCGCACGCTGAAATCATTTGCACGCGACAAGGGACTGATCATCGTCTTCATCTCACAGATTGATCGGTCATACGATCTGTCGACCAGACCCTGCCCCGACCTCAGGGATGTCAGGCTGCCAAATCCGCTGGATTTGAAGCTCTTCGACACGACATGCTTCCTGAACAACGGCGAAGTTCGGTTCCGGGCGGCGAGCTGACGATCCCCTGCACCAGGTCCGGGTCGCGGGTGATTGCTCGCCCGCGACCTGACCGTCACGCCGCCTTCTGGGGTGCGACATCGAGCTTGCCTGCGATGTAGCGGCGCTCCTGGGTGAGGCCGCCGAAGCCGTAGGCATCGCCCCTCACCTCGTCGACATGCAAGTACGTCTCGTGATGCAGGGGCCCGAGAACTTCGCCCATGCGCTTGAACATGGCGGCGAGATAGGCGGCCTTCTCGTCCTTGGTGTTGGTGCCTTCGGAGACGTGGATGTCGATCCAGTAGCTGGCGAGCTGCTGCTCGGCGAGCGACTTGCCGCCCGCGAACCAGTCACTCGCGTCGACCGATTTCACGATGATGGCGGTGACCTTGGGATCCTTGTGCAGGATTTTGGCGGTCAGCTCGGACACAGCGCTCGCGATGTCGGCCTTGAGCGCGGGCGACTGGCGGGAGGTCGCATAGGACACGGTGATCAGGGGCATTGTGGTTCTCTCCTTGAAGGACGCGCAGCTGCTGTGCGGCGCCCAGGGAAAACTAGACCCGACCGAGCCATTTTGGTATCTTATGTAAAGTGATATCAATGATAACAATCCATAATGACAACCACCCTCGACATCGCCACGGTGCAGGCCTTCCTGCTGGTCTCCGACCTCCAGAGTTTTACGCGCGCCGCCGAAGCGCTTGGTACCACGCAGGCGGCGGTCAGTTTGAAACTCCAACGGCTCGAAACGCTACTCGGAAAGCGCCTCGTCGAGCGCTCGCCGCGCGCGGTCAGGCTGACGGCCGACGGCGTGATGTTCCTGCCGCGGGCGCGTGCCTTGATGGACGCGCATGATCGCGCGCTATCGGGCGAGACGCCGACCGCGCAATTGTTGTCGCTCGGCATCTCCGACCATGCCGCGGGCCCCGAACTGGTGCCGCTGCTCGAGCGGCTGCATGCCATGACCACGCAGATGGCCCTATCAGTCACCATCGGCTTCTCCCGCGAAATGCTCGATGCCTATGATGCCGGCGAGCTCGACGCGGTGATCGTCCGCCAGGAAGGCAGCCGCCGCGGCGGCGAAAAACTGTCCGAGGACGAGTTCGGCTGGTTCGCGACAAAACGCTTCGCTTGGCCGCACGGCGACGCCTTGCCGGTCGCAACATTGGCGCCGCCCTGCGGCGTCCGCGCCATCGCGCTGCGCGCACTCGACAAGGCCGGCATCGCCTGGACTGAGAGCTTCGTCGGCGGCGGTGTCACGGCAGTTGCGGCTGCAGCCCTTGCCGGTCTTGCGGTGGCGCCCCTCGCCCGCCGCATTGCGCCA
This sequence comes from Bradyrhizobium sp. UFLA05-153, assembly GCF_054185185.1. Taxonomy (NCBI): domain Bacteria; kingdom Pseudomonadati; phylum Pseudomonadota; class Alphaproteobacteria; order Hyphomicrobiales; family Nitrobacteraceae; genus Bradyrhizobium; species Bradyrhizobium sp. UFLA05-153. Next base: position 2,065 of record NZ_JBBIAM010000197.1, on the reverse strand, counting down.
CCGGGATTGGTTGATATTGGGCCGACACACAAGCTGCCGAAGCTCGGAACATCGACAGTGATGCTGCATTCGAAGGTCAGCGATCCCGCCAAGCTCGCGGCGCTACGAACGCTCGCGGCGACATTCCGCAGCGTCGCCGACGCGTAGCTCAGAAAGCCGGCTTGCTCTCGCCGCCCGCGCGCTTTCCAGCGACGAACCAGTAGACGAGTCCAGCCAAACATCCTGCGCCGATGAAGAGCCCGCTGAACCATCCGAAGCCCTGGAAGAGGATGGCATGGCTCAAGGTCCCGAGCCCACCGCCGACGCAAGCGAAGAAGGGCAATGACCGTATCCGGTGTCGCTCGCTCAGCCAAACCGTGATGGCAGCGGGAATGCCCGTCAGAATGCAGGTGACGATGAGCACGAGCGGCAAGGTCCACGTGGCAACAACGAGAGCAGTTGCCAGCCTGTCGGTAGCCTCCGGCGAGGATGGAGACGTGATGACCAATATGACGGGCTCGACGACGATGCTTGCGACGATGCAGCCAGCGAGCCAACCTTTGAAAGTGCGCGGAAAGGTGCCGGACATCCCACCCTCCTCACAGGATCGCCTCGAACGCGCTGCGCAGCGTCTCGTGCCGAAAGACAAAACCGCGGCTCAGCGCCTTGTTCGGCAGCACGCGCTGGCCACCAAGCAGGAGCTCGTCCGCAAAACCGCCACCGATCCGGCGGAGCAGGCTTGCCGGAATGCGAAACACCGCGGGTCGGTGCAGGCGGCGGGCAAGCTCGTCGGTGAATTTCGCGTTGGTGACGGGGATCGGCGCGGTCGCGTTGATGGGGCCGGCGAGATCAGGTGTCGCGATCACATAGGCGATCAGGCGCACGAGATCGTCACGCTCGATCCAGGACATCCATTGCCGCCCCGTGCCGAGCGGACCGCCGAGGCCGAACTCGAACGGCGTCAGCATGCGCGTGATGAAGCCGCCCTCGGTGCCGAGCACGAGGCCGATGCGCAAGTAGACCACGCGGACGCCAAGCTGCTCCGCCGGCCGCGCCGCCTTCTCCCAGGCATCGCACAGCGCATGGCTGAAGCAGGCGTGCGACTTCGCCGATTCCGTCAGCACCTGGTCGGCCCACAGCCCGTACCAGCCGATCGCGGAGCCACTGACCAGCACGGCCGGCTTGCGCTCAAGCCGCGCAATGAGCTTCACGACCTCGCCGGTGACATGCGTCCGCGAATTGAGGATCTCTGCACGCTTTTCCTCGGTCCACAGGCCGTTGCCAATCGGCTCGCCCGCGAGATTGACGATTGTGTCGATTGGCGTGTCGGAAGCTAGCTGATCGAGGCCCGTGATCAAGGTCACCGGTGGCGGCAGCATCCCCGCCTTTGCGGGGTCTCGGATGAGTGCGATGACATGGTGCCCCGCCGCGACAAGGCTGGCCGCGAGCCTGTTGCCGATGAACCCGGTGGCACCCGTAATCAGAATGGTCTGGCGGCTGGTCAACTTGTCGACCAGGCCGCAGGCGGGCGCGCTGGTCATGCGGGCGAGCCGCCGCGTCACAGCAAAGTCGCGCAGGCCGCACAATGCCGCGCCAACCGCGCAAGCGGTCGCGGCAATGCTGAGCAGGCCGTGATAAGCGATCGTCACGCCGAGCGGCTGCATGGCCCAGCCGATCAGGACCGGCAGCAGCAGCACCAGGATGGCGCCGTAGTCGATCGCCAGCAGTGTGTGGTTGATGCGCTCGCTCGGCGGCAGCTTGCGGCTCAGATCCTCCTCGACGAAATCCATCAGCGTGATGACGATCTCGGCGACCAGCACCGCGACGATGAGGACGGCAAGCAGCCCGTGAACCTCGAGCCACCCGAGCACCAGGAACAGAAGCGCATAGAGCATGTTGCGCACACCGCGTGGAGCTTCAGCTCGAAACGCTGCGACGGCCGCCAGGCCAGGCGCTCGGTGAATTCATGGTGATAGAAGGTGTCGAACACCCCCATCACGATCTGGATAGCGATGAGGGTCCACAACAGCGGGGTCATGATACGGCCTCCCTGAATACGGCGGACTGGTGGATCAGCGCGCCGTAA
>NZ_JBBIAM010000196.1:0-10285 GCF_054185185.1 Bradyrhizobium sp. UFLA05-153 | reverse complement strand
GCGGTTCGCTATTCCTTCATCGTAGTGGACTTGCACCACCTACTCCTTGCCGGTCTCCCGGCGCACCTGTGTGAAAACGCGAAAGATCGAAGCCCGGCGAGAACTACATTCTTCAATTCGCTTTTCTAGTTGAGTGCGCTTTCGACCTTGAGTGCTAGGACAGTCTTGGACGCATAACTTCTTCTATCACCACCAAGCGCCTCGGCGTTTTCACACAGCCAAGGCCGAAAGCAGACATCAAGTGCGGATGATGCGCGTGCACTTTGGATGCGGAGCCGACGTTCGCTTTGGCGGTACTTCCAAAGCGACGCACAACCCGCCAGCCGGTATCGAGGACGTCGTTCTCAAACGCGTCGGCAAGCCCCGTCGGCTAAGCGGGCCGCGACGGCAGCGAGGTCATCGCTTCCAGTTGCGCTGTTCGCGTTGCTAACACAGCGAGCAAGCTCTTGTGCAGCCGATCCTCGGGTTCGAAATTTTGCGCGAGCCTTCGGACAGTCTCGACAAATCGCAAGCGATACGTGGCCGCCCTGTCGACGTCTCCGTACTTCGCGAAGATCTCGGCGGCAGTGCGGTACACCCGCCAGGAAGCAATCGGGAAGTCGGCCCTGTCGACGATCTCCAGCGCGCGGGACAGGTGCAACCGAGCCTCCGCTGAATCACCCAAGGCAAGCGCAGTACGCGCGAGCAGTCCGTGGGCCTGGGCCAGGTGATTGAGATCTGGAGCCGTTGCCACATAGTCGTGGAGCTGACGTGCACAGCTCTGAGCCTGCGTATAGTCGTCAACCTGCAAGTAATATTCGCCAAGGCAAAGATACACCTGCGTCGCGGCGGTAAATTCGATGTCGATGCCTTCTTCATGCCTGCGGCGCTCAATATCGTCAAATTGCCTGCGAGCTCCCGACGGATCGTTCAGGCCGACATAGGCCTTCGCAAGGACGGCCCGCTTGTGGAAGTATGTCGATTGATCGCCGACCAGCAGACCATCGTCGACGCTTTCGCAGATCTCCCGGGCTCCTTCAAAATCCATCGCTTCGACGTGCAACCACGCAAGCGTCAGCCGGCACAATGCGCTGCTGGGGCCGTTCGCGTTCCTGATGGCCAGTTCGAGGCCGGCCGTGATTTCACGTCGCAATTCGCGCCATTCACCCAGATGAATGAGCGCGATTGATTCAAGAACGTTGAACAGAACAAAGGTGTAAACGTCGCCAGCTAAACGCGCCAACCGCTTTCCTTCCGTGCCGGCGCGGCGGCACTCCTGGTACCGCGACCTCCAGCAGTCGACGATACCGGATATTCCATTGCGCCTGATCAAGATGCCATAATTCGTGGCACTCGCACTCAGCTCGATCGCCCTGTCACAGAGCGTGGCGTCCTGTTTGCGCCAGCCGTTGAGGAACAGGTTGACGCTCGCGCTGCTGCCCTGGACCAGAGCCTTGAATGTGTCGTCCGCAAGCGATGCTCAATTCAATTAAGCTTACGGCTGGGAAACGGAAGGCTGTGCGGTGGACATCTTTACGGTGCGCGGGGCCAAGCCCGACGAACAACGTGAGCTAACGCGCCTCTGTGTGCGCGCCACGATGCATGCGGGCTACGACGAAGCGTTCGTCGACCGATCGATGCCCGCGCTTACGATCACTCTACCATTGATTAGTGGGGATTTTGTTCGGGTGGCACGAGATAGCTCCAGCGAAGTCGTCGGCGTTGTCTCGGTGACGCCGACCGCGCTGCAAGGAATTGCGCAGCTTCACCACCTTTTTGTTGACCCGGCGCATTGGAAACGCGGGATTGGTCGAGTTCTTTTCCGGGCGGCTGTAGCTCGCGCAAAAGAGATAAAAGCCGGCGCCCTCATGATCTCTGCCGAACCCTCAGCGGAAGGGTTTTATGAGCGGATGGGAGCCATCAGGATCGGCGAAGTACCATTTTTCTTCTCGCCGGAAATCATACTGCCTCATCTGCTGTACGTGATTCCTCGCGAGACATGATGCGCAGCGCCGGCCGGCCCCCGTTGCGCCTCTGGCTCTCGCGACCAGCAGACGGCTCTCGGACGAACGTGGTGATGTCCGGTGTTGCGCGTGGCGGACGAGAGAGCGGACGTGGCCATATCGACGCGATTGCCCCGTTTCGGACATGTGCCTAGCCTGATCGGACATGGGTCTAGCCAGACATCGGCCTACAATTTCTGCTATGTAGGCATCATTTCCCCGGAATATGGGGTTGATATTGAGTAGCGAGCGCGTGGAAAGGCGACTGGCAGCGGTGCTGGCGGCAGACGTGGCCGGTTATAGCCGTCTGATGGGCCTCGATGAGGAACGCACGCTCGCCAACCTGAAATCGTTCCGAAAGACGCTACTCGATCCCTCCATCGCCGCGCATCGGGGCCGCATCGTCAAGACGACGGGCGACGGCATGCTGGTCGAGTTTGCCAGCGCAGTAGACGCGGCCCGGTGCGCCGCCGAAGTCCAACGCGGTATGGCGGCTCAAAATATCGACGTAGCACAGCACAAGAGGATTGAATTTCGGATCGGTGTTCACGTCGGCGACATTATCGTCGATGAAAACGACATATTTGGCGACAGCGTCAACATCGCGGCGCGTCTGGAAGGACTAGCAGAGCCCGGCGGCATCTGCATTTCCGATGATGCCCACCGGCAGATCCGCGGCAAGGTCGATCTTGCTCTCGAGGATATGGGACCGCAAACGCTGAAGAATATTGCTGAACCTATGCGTGCCTGGCGTTGTCGGATTGACGCGGGCTCTTCGTTGGTACCGCCGACGAAACCGTCGGCCGAGACTAGTCAAACTCTCGTTCTTCCCGACAAGCCCTCTATCGCGGTTCTGCCGTTCCAGAACATGAGCGGCGATCCGGAGCAGGAGTATTTTGCTGACGGAATGGTCGAAGAGATCACGACAGCGCTCTCGCGGTTCAAGGCGCTGTTCGTCATCGCGCGTAATTCGAGTTTTGCGTACAAGGGCAGAGCCGTCGATATCAAACAGGTCGGGCGCGAGCTTGGCGTACGCTACGTTCTTGAAGGTAGTGTCCGTAAAGCTGCCGGAAAAGTCCGCATTACCGGCCAATTGATCGATGCGGCGATCGGGTCCCACCTTTGGGCGGATCGCTTTGAAGGCGACCTAAGCGATATCTTTGCTCTTCAAGACCAGATGACGGAGAGGGTTGTCTCCGCAATCGCGCCGAGATTGTTGCAGGCTGAAATCGAACTGGCGACGCGGCGGCGGCCAGACAACCTCAGCGCTTATGACCTCCATCTCCGAGCCGCACCACGGCTTTATTCTGGTACCCGCGAGGGCTCAGCAGAGGCCCTCCAGCTGTTGTATCGTGCCTTGGAGATCGACTCTCGGTATGGTGCTGCGGCGTCGTTTGCAGCAAGCTGCCATCTTCACAATATCAGTCATGGATGGGCCATCGATCCGAAGTCAACGATTGAAGAAGCGGCGCGGCTTTCGCGACTGGCACTCAGTGTTGACGAGAATGACCCGGAGGCGCTGGCCATCGCTGGTCGCGTAACGGCTTTCTCTGGCGATATCGACGCTGCTATCGAACTGGTGGACCGGGCCGTCGCTCTCAATCCAAATTCAGCGAATGCATGGCACAGGAGAGGCTTGACTTATCGGCATATTGGGCAGCCTGACGAAGCACTCCGGAGTATCGAGCGCGCCATCCGCCTGAGCCCCGTCGACCCCTGGATTTTCCTGATGTTCACGGGAATGGGCATTGCCTGCATTGACCTTCGGCGCTTCGACGAGGCGGTCGAGTTTGCAAGGAAAGCCCTTCGCAGGAACCACGTTTCTTCGATGGTCTATCGCTGCCTCGCGGTGGCCTTGGCGCATCTCGGACGCGAAGCAGAAGCGAAAGAGGCAGTTGCCCGCATGCTTGAGCTCGAACCCAATTTTCGCATCGCTGAATGGGTGGCCCGCACCAGTTCGTCGAAGCTCCAAATATTTATCGAGGGTCTGCGTAAAGCAGGACTTCCCGAATGAGTGACACAGAGGTTGTCAAATGTCGAACCGCCGAGTGGCTACTTCCGGTTTTGGCTCGTCACGTCGATTCCCGAAGTGCTCGGTATGGCCGCCATTGAGGGGTAACCGGATCAGCCAGCGAGCGTCGCCGGCGTGGCACGCCTCAGGTGGCCTGCGAGAACGGGGTGCGGATCTCGCGCGGCAGGATGATCGCAGCGGCGATGGCGAGCAGGCAGAGCGCGGCGAAGGCGCGCAGCATGGTGACGAAACCGCCCTGCTCGTAGAGCCAGGCGACCAGGCCAACGGACGCGCCGGCCGCGGTGAAGCCGACGAAATAGCGCACCGCATAGGCGCGCGAGCGCCATTCCTCGGTGGTGTACTTGCCGACCATGGCGTCGTTCACCGTGACCTGCCCGAACGCGCCCATGACGATGCCAATCGAGACCACGATCAGCGGCAGGTTGGACAGGCTCGCCGCGAGATACAGGAACGGCGCCAGCATGAAGGACAGCGGCAACGCCACCGTCTTCAGCGAATAATGATCGAGCAGCCGGCCGATCGTGTACTGCGTCATCGCGCCGAACACGTAGACACAGGCTGCGATGACCCCTAACAGCGCCGGGCTCCTGGTGAGATCGGCGAGCCGCTCCGCAAACAACTTTGGCAGCGCCACCGTGACCGCATTGAATGTCGTCGAGATCGCGATCACGACGATCAGCAGCGCAAGGACCACGCGCCACATGTCCTGCTTGGCGACGCGCGCCTGCGCGGCCGCCTGCCTGCTGCCCTTGCGATCCTCATGCACGACGGTCATCGCGAAGGCGATGCCGATCAGCACCGTGACGAGCCCCGGAACAATGAAGGCAAAGCGCCAGCCGAGATATTGCCCGATCACGCCGGTGACCAGTGCGGACGACGCAACGCCGAGATTGCCCCAGACGCCGTTCAGTCCCATCTCGCGGCCGAGCCTGTCGGCATAGGACACGATCATCGCGGTGCCGACGGGATGGTAGATCGAGGCGAAGATGCCGATCGCGAGCAGCGCCGCGCCGAGCTCGACCTGCGTCTGCACGAAGCCGACCGAGATCATCGAGGCGCCGATGCCGATGAAGAAGATCACCATCATGTGGCGGCGACTCCAGCGGTCGCCGAGCCAACCGGTGAGCAACGATCCCGCGCCGAAGGCGATGAATCCCGGCGTCGCGTAAGGCAGCAGCTCGGAATAGGCCATGCCGAGCGCAGGCCCCATGATGATCACGGCGGCGGCGAAGATCAGCATCGCATAGTGATCGATAAAATGGGCGGCGTTAACGAAACCGATCACCCGGCCGGGACTATTCATGACGTGCGAATCCTCTCCTATCCCGAAATCGGTTATATGTCGGAGCCATGACGGGATGCCGCCAATGACTGTCGTCGAAACGCCAATTCGGGAAGTGCGCGGAAGCCACCGCTCGACCGCGGGCGTGCATCTCGTCGCGCGCGACTACCCCAAGGGCCTGCGGCTCGACCCGCACATGCACCGCGAGGCGCAGCTCGTCTATGCCGCAAAAGGCACGATGCAGGTGACCACGCCAAAGGGACGCTGGCTGGTGCCGCCGGATCGCGCGGTCTGGGTCCCGGCCCACCTCGAACACGCCATCGACGTGCTCGCAGACATCGAGATGCGCACCCTCTATTTCGACCTGCCCTGGCTGAAGCGCGAGCAGCGCGCCAAGGGGCTCACCAAGGAGTTCGTGGTGCGGGTGTCGCCGCTGCTGCACCAGGCGATCCTGGCGCTCTTCGATTCTCGCAATACGTCGGAGCGCACCGAGCTGCTGGTTCGCCTGGTGATGCTGGAACTGCACCAGGCCGAAGATTCCGCGACCTTCGTGCCGCTGCCGCGGGAGCCACGCTGCAGGCGCGCCGCCCTGATCGTGCTGGACGATCCGACCGGGAACCATGAGATCGAGGCGCTCGCGCACGAGGTCGGAACCTCCGCGCGCACGCTGTCACGGCTGTTTTCCTCCGAGACGCAGCTCAGCTTCAAGAGCTGGTGCCAGCGTGCCCGCATCGCGGCCGCGATCGAAAGACTGTCGACAGATGCCGAAGTCTCGGTCAAGCAGCTCGCCGCCCAGCTCGGCTATGCCAGCGTCCCCGCCTTCTCCGCCGCCTTCCGCCAGGTCACGGGACGGACGCCGACGGAGTTTGCGCGGAAGGATTGACCACGAGCACGCTGTCATTGCCCGCGAAAGCGGGCAATCCAGTATTCCAGAGACGGCAGTGATTGAACCGATAGGCCGCGGCGTACTGGATGCCCCGCCTTCGCGGGGCATGACAGTTTCCCCTTGGCGGCATAGCATCGCTTCACTTGGCGCATTGCCAGCGCTTGATTGTGATCGGCTTCCGCCTAAATCCCGTGTAAGCTTCTGCACTGCACAAACCGGATTCGAAAAGCCCAGATGGCCAACGCCTTTTTCTCCGACCTGCTCACCACCATCTCCGAGCGCGGCCGCACGCTGCTTCGCCGCGGTGACGCCTCGGACACAAGACAGGACGCCGACGGCCTGATCGAGCTCTGCGAGGCGCTGCTGTCGGGCCGAGGCGAGGCCTCGGGCACCGCGATGGCGCGCGAGGTGCTCGACCACTATCAGGACCTCGATGCGACCGGACGCCGCGCCTTCTTCGCGGCGCTGGTGCGCGATTTCGGCCCGGACCGCGAGAAGCTTGCCCAGACGGTCGAGAAATGGCGCACCCAGCCGAGCGACGAGGACGCCAGCGACCTGCATTTCGCTTCGGAGCCGCGGCGGCAGGAACTGATCCGCCGCCTCAATCGTGCGCCCGGCGGCACCGGCGATCTCGTGGCCATGCGCGCCGACCTGCTCGGCATGATGAACGGGCACACTGATCTCGCCGCGCTCGATCGCGACGTCGTGCATCTCTTGAGTTCGTGGTTCAACAGGGGGTTTCTCGTGCTGCGCAGGATCGACTGGTCGACACCGGCCAACATCCTCGAAAAGATCATCCGCTACGAAGCCGTGCACGAGATCAGCGACTGGGACGATTTGCGCCGCCGTATCGATCCGGTCGACCGCCGCTGCTACGCCTTCTTCCATCCGGCGTTGGTCGACGAACCCCTGATCTTCGTCGAGGTGGCGCTGACAGAGACGATCCCCGGCGCCATCGCGCCGCTGCTCGCGGTCGACCGCGAGCCGGTGCCGATCGAACGCGCGCGCACCGCCGTGTTCTACTCGATCTCGAACACCCAGCGGGGCTTAGGGGGCATTTCCTTCGGCAGCTTCCTGATCAAGCAGGTCGTCGAGGAGCTGCGCCGCGAGCTGCCCAAGCTCGACACCTTCGTGACGCTGTCGCCGGTGCCGGGCTTCATGCCATGGCTGAAGCAGGACAAGGACCTGCCGTTGTCGGACGAAGATCGCGAAATGCTGAAGCATCTCGACGAGCCGAAATGGTTCGATAATGCGGAGCTGACCGCGCAGCTGCGCGCCGTGATCGAGCCGCTCGCCGCCTATTATTTCCTGAAGGCGCGCACGTCGAAGGGCCGGCTGATCGACTCGGTCGCCCGCTTCCATCTCGGCAACGGCGCCCGGCTCGAGCGCATCAACTGGCTGGGAGACCTCTCGCCCAAGGGCCTGCGCGAATCCGCCGGCGTCATGGTCAACTATCTCTACCGCCTCGACGACATCGAGAAGAACCACGAGGCCTATGCCAACGACGGCACGGTCGTGGCATCGAGCGCGGTGAAGAAGCTGCTCAAGGGCGAACGGCGGCTGCTGGATATGCGGCTGTCGTAGGACGCACCTTCTCCCCACGCCGTCATTGCGAGGAGCCCTTGCGACGAAGCAATCCAGACCGCATCAGCGGAGAGATCCTGGATTGCTTCGCTGCGCTCGCAATGACGGAATGTGTTGCCACAGCCGGGCTACTCCGCCAGCGCCTTCATCTCCTGATAGAGATCCGACTTGCCCTCGAATCCGATGCCCGGGAGGTCCGGCATGGTGATGTGGCCGTTCTCGACGCGCACGCCGTCGGGGAAGCCGCCATAGGGCTGGAACAGATCGGGGTAGCTTTCATTGCCGCCAAGGCCGAGGCCGGCTGCGATGTTGAGTGACATCTGGTGGCCACCATGCGGGATGCAGCGGCTGGGCGACCAGCCATGGGTCTTCAGAACTTGCAGCGTGCGCTGGTATTCGCAGAGGCCGTAGGAGAGCGCGCAGTCGAATTGCAGCCAGTCGCGATCGGGCCGCATGCCGCCATGGCGGATCAGGTTGCGAGCGTCCTGGTGGCTAAACAGGTTTTCGCCGGTCGCCATCGCTGCCGGATAAAATTCTGCGAGTGCAGCCTGCAGCGAATAGTCGAGGGGATCGCCCGCCTCCTCGTACCAGAACAGCGGATAGTCCCGCAGCATTTTGGCGTAGGCGATCGCGGTCTCCAGATCGAAGCGGCCGTTGGCATCGACCGCGAGCTGCGCGTCCTTGCCGATCTCCTTCAGCACCGCTTCGATGCGCGTGCGATCCTCCTCGATTGGCGCGCCGCCGATCTTCATCTTGACGACGTTGTAGCCGCGATCGAGATAGCCGCGCATCTCGCCGCGTAGCATCGAGAGGTCCTTGCCGGGATAGTAGTAGCCGCCGGCAGCGTAGACGAACACGCGCGGATTGGCCTTGACGCCGTGACGCTCGGCGAGCAGGCGAAACAGCGGCTTACCAGCGATCTTCGCCACCGCATCCCACACTGCCATGTCGATGGTGCCGACCGCGACAGAGCGCTCGCCATGGCCGCCGGGCTTCTCGTTGGTCATCATCGCGGTCCAGACCTTGTCCGGGTCGAGATTGTCGCCGGCTGCATCAAGCAGCGACTTCGGATCGGCCTCGAGGATACGCGAGGCGAAGCGCTCGCGGATCAGCCCGCCCTGCCCGTAACGGCCGTTGGAGTTGAAGCCGTAGCCGACGACACGCTTGCCGTCACGCACGACGTCGGTGACGACGGCGACCAGGCTCGTCGTCATCTTGGTGAAATCGATATAGGCGTTACGGATCGGCGAGGAGATCGGCTTGGTGATCTCGCGGACGTCGACGATGCGGACCATGGGTCTCAGCCTTCATTGCTTGATAGGAACCTCGTCATTGCGAGCGAAGCGAAGCAATCCAGACTGTCTCCGCGGAAGGATTCTGGATTGCTTCGTCGCTTCGCTCCTCGCAATGACGAGCGGATAGAACGCGCCGAGCTTATTTCTTATCCCTGAAATACGGCTCAACGGGACCGTGCACCTTGATGGTCAGCGGGTTGCCGTGGCGGTCCTTGGCGTTGCCGGCGGTGACGCGGACCCAGCCCTCGCTGATGCAATATTCCTCGACATTGGTCTTCTCGATGCCCTTGAAGCGGATACCGACGTCGCGCGCCAGGATATCGGCGTTGTAATACGGGCTGTTCGGATCGACCGACAGGCGGTCCGGGAATTCGTCGCTCATGATTGTCTCGCTCACAACAGTGTCTCGATTTGTTGGCGCAGCCCCTCGGGCCGCGCGGTCGGCGCATAACGCGCCACCACCTTGCCTGCACGGTCCACCAGGAATTTCGTGAAATTCCATTTGATGGAGGCACCTAACAGGCCGGATTGCTGACGTTTCAGGTACTCATAGAGGGGATGCGCATTGGCGCCGTTGACGTCGATCTTGGCGAATAGCGGAAAGGTGACGTCGTAATTGGTCGAGCAGAACTCCTGGATCTCGCTTGCCTTGCCCGGCTCCTGGCCGCCAAACTGGTTGCAGGGAAAGCCGAGCACCGTGAAGCCACGCGGACTGAGGTCGCGGTGCAAGTCCTCGAGCCCGCGATATTGCGGGGTGAAGCCGCATTTGCTCGCCGTGTTGACGATCAGCAGCACCTGTCCCTCGAAGCGTCGCAGCGGCACTTCCTCGCCGAGAAGCGAGTTGGCCGAGAAATCGTAGATCGCCGACATCGTTGTCCTTTAGCCCACGGGATCGATCGGTGACGGCGGCACGCCGCCCGCCTCGATCGCCTCGCCGGCGAGCAGGCAGAGGTCCTCCCGATAACGGCCGGAGACGACATGCACACCGACCGGCGCCTTGCCGACGAGACCGGTGGAGACCACGAGGCCCGGCAGTCCCATGAAGGGAATCGCGATCTGCGGCAATTGCGCATCCCAGACCCGCTTGAAGGACGCCTCGTCCTTGCGATCGAGATGGTCAGGAAACGGCAATTCGCCGGAGACCGGCGTCAGCACCACCGCGTATTTTTCGAAGAACAGCATCCATTCGCGCGTCAGCGTCGCCCGGCGCATCAGCGCCTTGGC
>NZ_JBBIAM010000195.1:0-10366 GCF_054185185.1 Bradyrhizobium sp. UFLA05-153 | reverse complement strand
ACGCGAGCTACGGCTCGGCAAGCCCGTGCCACAAATTCCAAGCGAAGCGAGCGAGAACTGCCGCGCCGCCCGCGGGGCGAAGGCGGACCCGGCGCCGCAATTTCGGCTCGGCAAGCCTATCGCCGGAAAGAACCGCCCCAACCCGCTCCCAACAAGAATATCGAAAACAACCCCACGCAAAGTCAAAATGGCGTCGCCGGCCAGGATGTCGGTGACACCGGGCCATTTGACACGTTGGGCAAATCAGCGGCACAATTCCATCATCGCGCAAGCACATGGTGTGCCGCTCATCGGGCTCACGGCGACTGCAAAAATCCCGAAAATTGAAGTTGCACCGACCCGCCACAGCGATGATCGCTGGGCGTGCCATACCGCGCGCTTGCCAAATGCATGAATATCCAAAGGACGGCCGACTGGGGGCGAGTTGTCGCGAAACGAGCAATCTCGCCAGACTTGATAAGTTGCTTATGATATCGCGAGGTAGCTTGTTCGCAGCAGTCCGCTTTTCTGGGAGAAGCGAAAAGCGGACGCTGTAGCTCTGCTGGTCTATCGTGGGTGAGCCTCTGCAATGAACGATGTCACCGCTCGAACGAACGCCGACGCCTTGACCGCGAGAAGCCTGGCTCAAACAAAGACTCGAGAAAGCCCGCCACGCACAGATGTCGGGACGATAACGCTCCATTGGGCGACCGCGCTCGCGTTTGTCGTAAGCCTCGTTACCGGCATACGCATCGCAGCGGACACGCTGCGCGCCCCCTTCTCGAAATGGCTCGCTCCGGTCCTGCCGCAAGGCGAGATCTTTTCCTGGCATTTCCTCGCGGGGCTCGCCGTCTTCTTCTGCGGGTCGGCCTACGTCGTCTACCTCGCGCGCAGCGGCCTCGTCGAGCGCAACAGCCCCAAGAAGACGCGGATCCTCGCGATGCGCGCTCCGGCCCGCCTCAAGTGGGGAGCCGTCAACATCATCCTGCACTGGTTCGTCTATGCGCTCGTGATCTTCCTCACGGGGACGGGCGTCATGATGTATCTCGGCTATGGCGGCTGGTGGGCTTATCTCCATTCGACCGCCGCCTTCGTCGGGCTCGGCTATATCTTCGCGCATGTCAGCGCGCATTATCTCCATGGTGGCTGGCAGCAGATTTTCCGCGTGTTCCGGCCGACACCGCTCGTGATCACGAAGGCCGTGCGGCCGAGGCCTCTTCTGCTCGCCGCTGCAATCGGGGTGGCAGTCGCGTGCGGCGTCGCCGAGCTCGACGACTGGGCGACGCGTGATACACTCGTCGTCGCGCGGGTGAGCGCCGCGCCCAAGCTCGACGGCGCCATGGGCGATCCCGCCTGGTCGCGCGCGCCCCCCGTCTTCGTTCACACGCAGCAGGGTGCCAATCTCGGCGGATCGGGCGAATCGCTCGTGGAGGTGCGCGCCCTGCACGACGGGCAGAAGATCTATTTCGCCTTCCGCTGGGAGGATCCCACGCGCTCCCTGCGCCGCATTCCGATCATCAAGAGAGAAGATGGCTGGCACGTCCTCGACGAGCATGCGGGCCTGCAAGACGCCGTCGATTTCTACGAGGATAAACTGGCGGTCATTTTCTCGGATAATCCATCGCTGGGCGGCGCAGGCGCGACGGGTCTCGGCGCCAACCCGCTGCCCGGCAAACCGATGCCGATCAACGGCCGGGGCTTCCACTACACGACGGATGGCAGTTACATAGACATGTGGCAGTGGAAGGCATCGCGTGGGGGCATGCTCGGGCGTGTCGACAGCCAATTTATCGGCCCGCCCTACGCCCCGACCTTGGACGAGCAGAATTACGATGCCCGCTACCAGGGCGGCTATTGGAACAAGCCCGGCCGCGCTCTTTATTCGTATAACTTCAAGTTCATCCACAGGAACGACAAGGGGCCCGTCACGGTTGTGCGGCTTCCCAAGGATTGGAAGGCGCAGGTCGCAGCCCTCGGCAAATTCGATCTTAATCCCAACAGCAGCGACGACGAGAACGGCCGCTGGTACATGTTCGACTGGGAGAGCGAACCCTACACGCCAGAGGCCGACGCGAGGATTCCCGTTGGCACGATCCTGCCCGGCGTAATTATTGCTGGCGACAACGACGGAGAACGGGCCAATGTCACCGGAGTTTCAAAATGGAGCAACGGACATTGGACGCTCGAGCTGACGCGCAACATGAAAGCCGACGGCAGATATGACAAAGCGTTCGTGCCAGGTCACGATCTCTACATGTGGGTCGCCGTCTACGACCATACACAGACGCGGCATGCGAGCCATAACCGCCCGGTGCGTGTCGTGTCGCAGAAGTAGGCGCCTCATGGGGGCGACGTGCTCGACCGGAGGCCACTACGGCGCGGCTGCGCTGAAGCACGGCTTCGCCCTCATCCGGCGCATCGCATTCTGGCTCGGCGAGCAGCGGCCTGCTCGCCGAAATTCGCAGCGCCTAGAGGGCTCGCGATGAAGAGGCATTGTCGGCTCGTCATCAACGGCAAGCTCGTCGAAGCCCGAGCCGGCGAAAGCCTGATCGACGCGGCGCTCGGCGGCTCGATCCTCGTTCCACACGACTGCAGATCGGGACAATGTCAGAGCTGCCGGGTGACGGTTGTTTCGGGCTCGGTCGATGACGGCGGCTCGGGCCATGGCCGCACTGTGCTCGCCTGCCAGGCCGCGGTCGCAGGCGATGCGGAGATCGAATTCGAAGAATTGCCGCTACCGATGAAGCGGGCGGGCGCCGTCACCGAGATCAACGAGCTTTCGCCGGAGATCGCCGAAGTCGTGCTGACGACCTCAGCGCCGCTCGAGTTTCGGCCGGGCCAATATGTGCGCGTCAAGTTTTCCGGCTATCCTGCGCGCGAGTTCAGCCCGACCTTCAGGCTCGATGGTTCCTTCAAGCATGTTGAACTCGTCTTCCACATCCGGCGCCTGCCTGACGGCACCGTGTCGGGGCAGCTCGGCAAGGCCATCAGGCCCGGCCATGCGGCGCATGTGCAAGGCCCCTTCGGACAAGTCTATCTACGACAGGGCCAGGGGCCGCTGGTGCTGGTCGCCGGCGGAGCAGGCTGGGCCCCGATCTGGGCGCTCGCCCGCTCGGCGCGCTCGACCCAGCGCAACCGCGAGATGGCGGTCGTCGCCGGCAGCCGGGATGCCGATAATCTCTATATGCTTCCCTCGTTGCAGTGGCTGATCGACGACGGTGTCCGCGACGTCATTGCGACGACGGAGGTCGGGTCTACCCTGCCGATCAGGCCCGGGCGCCCGTCGCACTACCTGCCCCTGCTCGGGTTGGAGGATACGGTCTACGTCGCCGGCCCCGTTGGTCTCGTCGAGATCGTGAAGAACAAGGCACGCTCGGCCAATGCGCAATGCTACGCCGATCCTTTCTTGCGGAGCTCTCAAACCCCATCGTTGATGGACAAGATTACCCGTCTATGGCGAAGCCGGGAGCAGCCTGATCGCCCCGGTATGTGAGCCGATGTCGAGCTCAGCAGCGCCGGCGGGCCACCGAGCCCCGGCGGCTCACGGCTTGACGGGCAGACTACCGAGGCTGGTGATGACGTCGGCCGCCTTCTGCGCATCGGCAAAGCGTAGAAAGGCCAAGGCGTCCGGATCCTGCAACGTGTTTAAATAGATCAGCGCCAGCACCACACTCGAGGGATAATCCGCGTCGGTCGGGTAGTGGCCGTCCACGCGAAGCACTGTGAGCCCCTGTTCCAGCGGCCGCGAGAAGGGACCGAAGCCGATCGCGCCTCGAACATCGCGAATCGTCTCGATCGCTTCCTGTGTGGTCGTTGCCGTCTTCGATTTCTCGGTGATCTCGAGATCATGCCAGCCGGGCATGCTGGCCCGTAGAACGGTAAGAGTACTGTCCTGGTCCTCGCGCCGCACGACGCGGATGCGCATATCGGCGCCGCCCAGCTCCTTCCAATTCGCAAGGCGGCCCGAATAGATCGCAACGAGCTGATCGCTCGTGACGGCACTCACTCCACAGCCGGGATGGACGATGAAAGCCGAGGGCAGGCGGGCGATCGCCTTGTAGACGATGCCGGAAGCCGCTTCGGCGTCGGTCAGGCGGCGTGCGACGCGCCCTAAGATCGCCTTGCCGGACCCCACGGCCGCGATGCCTCCGCCAGAACCGATGCTCGGTGGGACCTCGACCTGTGCCGATCCTTCCTGCTGCATGAAGCTCGCGGCAATGGCGCGCAGGACATCGATGCCGTCTCCGGTCCCGACGATGTCGAGCCTGCGTGTTTCGGCGCTAGCGGGATTCACCCCCGTAAGGCAGAGGCCCAAGAATGCCGCCAATATCCTCGAAAATGCCATTGCAAACCCCTTCGAGCCACGAGGTGCACAATCTGGCAAAGAAACCTAAACCATCTGTTGTCGCAACGCCGTGCCTTTTGGAATCATCAGTGTGGCGGACAGAAAGTGAAAAGCAGAAAATTTGATGGTTTCGAAAAACCACTTGCTAATTAGCCGGCCACAAATAGGCGATAAATTGACGATTTAGGGTGGTTCACCAGCCTAAAGTCGGCGCCGTGGAAGACGCTCAGTTGGGGGCCTCAGTGACCGACATTGACCGGCCCTCGCAAGTTCACGGTGCGGGCGGTGGTGGCGATTGACACGGATATGGCAAAGGCATCGAGGACGCCACCCCGCTGGCGTCGTTGGGCCGTTCCGTCCGGGGTTCCGAGTTTTCCCTCGTCTATTGCCATGCGCCTTGTTGCCGTGGTGCTCGCAACCGGCGTCCTCGGGCTCGGCCTCATCGGGGGCATGACGGCGCTACGCCTGCAGCAGCAACTGAGGCAGCAGGCTGCGGCACTGGGTGACCTCTCGGAAGACCAGCTCGCTCATCGCCTCGACGGCGAGGCGCAGTTGGCGCGAGCGCGAATCGAGGTCCTAGGCGCGGAAACCGCATCTCGCCTGCGTCAGATCGCTGAGCGCGCCGATGTCGCCAAGGCGGTCGCCTCGAACAACGATGTGACTATCCGCGAGCTGCTCAGCATCGTTGCTTTGACCTCCGGCTTCGAAAGGCTGATCGCCTTCGACGAAACCGGTCGCGTGATCGGCGCCAACACGCCCCTCGACCTCCTCGCGCTCAGCCGTGCGCTCGAGGGGACCGACCTCTCCGTCAATCTCAGGCCGATCCTCAAGGACAATAGCCGCTCGCACCCGCAGGGTGAGGAAGGCACCTATGAGCTCAAATTGCGTGAATTGTCAGCGCTCGGCCTGCCGCAGCGCCACACCATAGCGCACACCGCGATCGAGCCCGTGTTCGACGACTTCGGCGACCTCATCGGCGCGCTTGCCGCCATCCGACCGCTCGGGCGCACGGAGCGGACTCTCGAGAACTTTACTTCGCTAGCCAATGCCGGCGTGGTCATCATCACGGGTGACAACGAGATCGTGTCTTCCGCAGGGCCTGAAGGGGTGAGATTCAGCAGCGCCAAGACGCGTTTGGCCGGCCTGCGGCACTCGGATGACGGCAACTACGTTGCGCGCTGTGTCGATTACGAGGCGACTCTCAAGGTGTGTACGTTCGCGAGCGCATCGCTCGTGACGACGACACGCGATCAGATGTTCCAGATCGGCGCAGCCCATACGCGTTCGCTGATGTGGCAGTTCCTGGCATCCGCGGCGCTGGCGCTCGGTGCCTTGGTCGTCGCGCTATTGGCCGCCGTGAGGCACCTCACGAAAGGACTTTCAGCGCTCGCCAAGACCGCCCAGGAAATCGCGGGTGGCAATCTCGACGTTCCGTTCCGCGCAACGGGCATCGGCGAGGTCCGCAGCCTCGGCCTAGCATTCGAGCGAATGCTGACGCATTTGCGGGCCAGCACTCGAAGGATTCGTCAGCTCGCTTTCTACGACACTGTGAGCCGCATTCCCAATCGGGAGAAGATGCGCATCGATGCGCCGGCGCTCATCGGCTCGGAAGAGGGCGGAGCGCTGTTCTTCCTCGACCTCGATGGCTTCAAATCCATCAACGACACTTTCGGGCACAAGGCTGGCGACGAGCTGCTCAGGATGGTGGCCGAACGCTTGAACACTTTGCTGGCGTCCAAGGTCGCTCCCGGCAAATGTCTGCTCGCCCGGGTCGGGGGCGACGAGTTCGTCGCCATCATCGCTGGGGTGAAGACGGTCGCGGCCGCGAGCCTCAAGGCCCGCGAGATGATCGAGACGCTGCAGGTTTCGTTCAAGCTCCAGAGCAACCATGCGACCATCGGCGTCAGCATCGGCATTGCGATCTGTCCCACCCACGGCACAAGCTATGACGATCTCCTGATCCGCGCCGACCTTGCGATGTACGTCGCGAAGAGCTCGGGACGCAATACCTACGCGTTCTTCACTCCGGATCTCGCAGAGGTCGCGCGTGCCCGCCATGCGCTCGAAACCGATCTCGCCTTGGCGATCCGCAATGAAGAGCTCGTCGTCCACTACCAGCCCAAGGTGTCCTGCGTGGATGGCCGCATCCTAGGGGTGGAGGCGCTGGCGCGCTGGCATCACCCGAAGGAGGGCGACATTCCCCCTCAGCGCTTCATCAAAATCGCGGAGGAGATCGGCCTCATCATGGAGATCGACCGCTTCGTGCTCAGGCGCGCGCTTGCCGAAATCGGGGGCTTGATCCGGGCCGGCTCGAACCTCGTGCTCGCCGTGAATGTCGCAGCGACGGAAATCGAGGACCCGCTGTTCATCAAGGACATCGTCACGACAGTTCGCGAGGCCGACTTCCCGCCGCCACATCTCGAGATCGAGGTCACCGAGTCGGTCGCGATGCGCAATCCTGATGTCGTGCGCGAGAGAATAAGCCTGCTCAGGCAATTGGGCATACGCTTCGCGATGGACGATTTCGGAGCCGGCTATTCGAATCTTTCGACGATGGCGAGGCTCCCCTTCGACGCCGTGAAGCTCGATCGCACGCTCGTGGCGGGTGTCGCGAAAGACCGCGAAAAGCAGACGATCCTTCGCCTGGCGCTCGGACTTGCGGACGAATTAGGGTTCGAAACGGTCGTAGAAGGCGTCGAAACGGCCGAAGACCTTCGGTTCGCGGCCGAAAACGGCGCGACCATGGCGCAAGGTTATATTTTTTCTCCGCCGATATCGCTCGAAGAGTTCGCCGTCTTGCTCCAGCCGAGCCTTTTGGTTTCGGCGGTCGAAGTGGTCCCCAGGCAAGACGGAGCGGAGCGGCAGACTGTGATCCGCTGAGGCGTCGGCGCGTTCCGCGCAATTTTGCGCAGCAGCAGCTCGTGAGGCCGAATGTCTCAGATGGGTCAAGCTCGGAAGGAGCCCTGTCGGAAAATCTGTCTCTGCATCTCAAAACGGACTTGGGAGAGACCCTACTCCTCTCAAGGTTGGGGCGGGATTCGGAATGACTACGATCTTGAGCAGTTTCCGCGACTACAACTGGCTTGGGGGGAGCAGAAGGGGAGCAAACCGGAGAAACTCGTTAGGCCTGCATGCCGTCGCGCCGTCCAGCATAAATTAGGCAATGCGGCCGCGCGCAGGGATCTCAGAGGGAGTGGTCGCATCTCGGCCGCGAGCATCGGAGTAGGCAGCTGTCGTTTTCTTTTCTCGCGTCGCGAATGCGATGGGAAAACTCGGCAATTTGTCCCTGCATTAGGAACGCCGGGCGCGCTCGAAAGTTTTTTCACCGGCGGGCAGGGAACGAGAAGGACTCATGGCATGGCGCTCCTTGCGAAGCGGGTCTGTATCGGTTTGGTCTTTGCCGTTTTCGCGAATCCGGCCTGGGGCACCGAGTTGAAGCCGGACGCGGTCAACTCCGCGGAACTATCGTCGAAAGCTCTGTCGAGCGCGAAGGCGACGCCACTGGGCATTCGTCTCCAGGTGCTTCTCGATCGTGCGCACTTCTCTCCGGGCGAGATCGACGGCAGGTTTGGAGAGAACGCCAAGAAGGCGCTCCACGCTACGCAGAAGCGCAACAATTGCCGAGCTCCGATACCGTGACCGACGAGGTCTGGAAGAAGTTGGCCGTGGACGATCGACCCGTGCTCACCGACTGCACCATCTCGGAAAAAGACGTCTCCGGAGTGTTTCTTCAGAAGATACCTTCCAAGATGGAAGACATGAAGGACATCCCGAAGCTTGCCTTCACCAGCCCGCGAGAGGCGCTCGCCGAAAAATTCCATATGAGCGAGCAGCTCCTCTCGGCCCTGAACCCGGGCCAGCGCTTCGATCGCGCCGGTGACACGATCACCGTCGTCGACGCGGGCGTCGCACAGACGCCGAACGGCAGCAAAGCCGACAGGGTCGAGGTCGATAAGAGGCGGCAAACCGTGAAGCTGTTCGACAAGACGAATGCCTTGATCGGTTTTTACCCAGCCACGGTCGGAAGCGAACAGAAGCCTTCGCCATCCGGCACGCTGAAGGTGACTGAGGTCAGTCGCAATCCGACCTACCGTTACAACCCCGACTATCACTTCAAGGGCGTCCACTCGAGCAAACCGTTCACGATCAGACCGGACCGAACAACCCGGTCGGCACGGTTTGGATCAACCTCTCGGCCGAAGGGTACGGCATCCATGGCACGCCTTTTCCGGGGAAGGTGTCCAAGGCCGAGTCGCACGGCTGCGTCCGACTGACGAACTGGGACGCCGAACGCGTCGCCGAGCGCGTGGCCAAAGGCACTCAGGTCGCCTTCGTCGAGGGGACCCGCTGAGGCAGCAAGTCCACAGGGTCCTTCAACGCAACTTCTCACGCATAATCAGTTTCGGAGCCGATGAGCGGGGATGGGAAACGGAGCGTTGCCGAATGGCCCAAGCTACCGCGCCCATCCTCGACTCTACCGCCTGAATCAAGCCTTATGAAATGGACCGACCAAGCGCTGGCGAAGTGCGTACCCAATCAACAGGCGACGTCGGGCCTCTGGCACTGAGACATTCGTGGGGTCGTTGATTGCGCAAGCGGCGTCGCGACCATGGCGCGACGGCCGCTGGTCTGGCACTGCGCGGGTGGTGCAGCCACCTCGCGGGGTCTATCCTAGGGGGCGGGGTCTATCCTAGGGGAAAGGCTTGCCCTACCTTCTCCGCTGCAGGCGGGCAGGCATGACAACCGTGGAGCAAACCGATGCAACAGGCACTCGTCGTCCGCCGCGAGACGTACATCTCGGCGCCCCGCGCCTCGGTGTTCGCGTTCCTGACTGATCCGGAGAAGATCCTCCGGTGGATGGGAACGGAGGCGCAGGTCGAGCCTCAGCCCGGCGGGCTTTATCTCGTCAATGTCACCGGCGCTCGCTTTGCCCGCGGGTCCTTCCGCGAGGTGGTGCCCGTGCATCGCCTCGCCTATAGCTTCGGCTGGGACGGCAGCGAGGTGGTGCCGCCGGCATCAAGCCTGGTCGAGATCGACCTGATGGAGCAGCCGGACGGAACGCTGCTGCGCCTGACCCATACGGGCCTGCCCAGTGCCGAGCAATATGCCGGCCACGCAGAAGGCTGGGCCCATTACCTCGACCGGCTGGCCGAGGTTGCAGCGGGACGCGACCCGGGCCCGGACCCCTGGCACGGCCGTACTGGTAACGAGTGAACGCGGTTGCACTTCAGCCGATGCGCGCGATCGTCGCCGCCTGCGCCGGCATGGCCCCTCTTGATGATTAGCGGCTAACGCCACCTTCATGGGGTCGGCATCCGAAAACCTTCACACGAACGGACATCGCAAATGCGAATTGTCACAAAGAAGAAGCCGCCAGACTGAGGCGGCTTCTTCTAGAATAACCACCGCTAGCTAGGCGGTAATGTTTCACCAACGGTGGTGATGGCCCCATCCATAGTGATGGCCTCGACCCCATCCGTAGTGATGACCTCGGCCCCCGTGATGGCCCCAGCCGTGTACTTGGATGATTGAGGTGTCAGTGCCGATAAGTGCATTCGGGTTTGCGCTCGGCATTGCCGACGCAGACAGAATTGGAGCGAGCGCAAAAGTGCAAGCTGCAACTCCGATCAATAGAAGGCGCTTCATGATGTGTTATTCCTCAGATCGCGTTGATCGCGCTGATTGATAATCCGTGGGCACCTGCATTGTTCCATCGGATGGAACCAACGTCGTTCAGGGTGACGCTCGCACAGAAACGGCCCCGGCGCAGACGGCACGCCGAGGCCGCTCGTGTCGAAACTCCGACTGGGTGGGAGCCTTGGGGGAAGGTCTTCCAGCCGAGGGTTCTTGCACTCAAGTATGAGATACGCCGCCTTTAGCCGCGATCGCTTTCGGTGGGCGCTTTGTCTCGGGTTGAGTATTGCGAACGGCCTCGGCTAGCATCTCGCGCAGTTCAGCCTTCGTACAAGTCATGAATATCTATATGGGGTGCCGGAGTGAAAATTGAACCCATGTTTGAATATCAGTTTCATCGCACAATCC
>NZ_JBBIAM010000194.1:0-10378 GCF_054185185.1 Bradyrhizobium sp. UFLA05-153 | reverse complement strand
CTGTCTGCCAGCGGCCTGATCCCTCAATCCCAGATGCCATGTCGACGGCCCGCCATCTCGGCGGCCCTTTCGTTTGCGCGCCTGCCAGCGAGCGCGGGCCGTCCGTGCGCTTCCACCTGCCCGCCCGCAGGTAGACAGCCCCCACGCCAAACCCGTCTCCACGGCCTCCTTAGGGCGTCGATGCACGAAATCCCGCATTCACGCAAAAGTCGTGCCAATTTGCTTGCGTGAAGAGGCTTTATACCGCACGATATGTGTTTAGATTCGCTTGAGGATGCACGAACCATGCAAGCAGGTCGTTCCGCCGCCAGAGCGGCCCGAAGCACGGGCCGAGATCGGGTCTCCAATGGCCGACTTCTGTCGCGCGCCGTCGATTTGCGGTCTGCCGGAGGTCGACGATTCAAGTTTTTGGTCGAAAGCTATTCGAAGCAGCTCGGTGGCGAGCTGACCGAGCCTGAGCGCGCCTTGGTACGCCAGGCGGTCGCGCTTCAATTGCAGGCCGAACGGTTGCAGGAACGGATCGTCGTCGGCGAGATCGTCGACAGCGACCTTTTGATCAGGATCAGCTCGACCAGCAAGCGGCTGCTCTCCATCATCGCTGGCAAGGCCGGCCAGCGGGCCGACCCCACTTGGCTCGACGAGGTGGAGGCCAAGTACGCCGAGCGCGATTCCGTGGGGCCCTGAGAGCGAGATGGCCCGCCCGAGCAAGTCCAGCCTATTTGCCAAGGTCCGCGCCGAGATTGCCGGGCTGTTTGGCATTGACCCGGACACCGCGCCATTGCCGGAGCGGCTCAAGATCGACCACGCCACCGCCCTTCGGCTCGAAATCGAGCGGCTGCAAACGGAGCAGATGAGCGGCGATGCCGTCGACATTCGGCGATTGGCTGAAGCGCACGGCGAGTTAGCGCGGTTACTCCCGACGGCGGGCGGCGCCGGCGGCGGCGTCGATGGATATGACCTCGGCCGCCTCGATGACGTCCAGCTCGAAACGCTCAAATTGCTGCTCGCCAAGGCTGCAGGTGTGGATCCCGCGCACGATGCGGGCGCCGAGCCCGCGGAGCAGGTGCATGACCCGTTTTCCTCTCGCCTCAAGCAGGCCCTCGAGGAACTCGAAGCGCTACGGCAGAAAACCGTCGAACAGTCGTTCTTAATCGGAGCCCTGCGCACGCAAGTCGCGGAGTTCGAAGCATTCCGCTCCCGCCGCGCAGCCGCGCCAGAAGCCTCAGAGCCGGCGCTTCCTGGCAACGTCTCACTATTTCCCCTGACGCGCGCACCTGAGTACGACGCTGATAAAGAGGAAAATTTCCGTGCCGCTACGGCAGCCCACAAGCGCGGAGAACTCAAGGGCAGACAGCTTTATTTGTTCCTTGCCGAACGCGAGCGGCACGAGAAGGCGGAACGATGAGCGCGGCCACGGAGAGATTCGATGCACTCAGGCGCAAATTTCGCGCTCAGGTGCGCTCGCGAAAATTGAGCGCGGTGCAACGGCATCACCTAACCACCGCGGCTTTCCGCTGCTGCACATTCTGGTGTTGTGCTTAGTGGCTGTGAGGGCGCCGATGACCATAGATCGGTGCTGCGACGCAGGACCCTCGCCACCTGCGGAGCGCTCCAGCGACCTCAGCCGCCAGGCGTTTGGATGTTCTGAGTGTTGAGCGCTGCCGCAAATCGTCCTCAGACTCACGCTGCCAGCTGACATAACCAGGAAATATTCGCCCGATACCTCGGTGTGTTACCCGCGGCCTGATTGGGCTCGCGCACGTGCTGCTGGGCTATAGCAATTCGCCGATCGAAGATCGGCAACATGCCGGCGCGCTGCTGCGGCAAGCGCTTGATCTCGAGCCGAACCGAGCCGCAACGCACTTTGTGCTCGGTTCGCTCCTGAGACATCAGGGCCGCATGCCCGAAGCTGCCGAAGCCTCTCAGACAGCCATCGCGCTCGATCGGAACTACGCTCGCGCTTACCTCTATCTCGGCCTGACCTTGGCGCATATGGGACGGGCGGAAGAGGCCATTGCGCTGGCGCAGCACGCGATGCGCCTCAATCCGCGCGATCCGAATATTGCCGACCATCTCTTCGTACTCGGGAACGCTCAGATTCTCTTGGGTCGATCAGATGAGGCCATTGCCAGCTTGCAGAGAGCCAGCGCCGCCAATCCCCGGCTCTGGTACGTTCACATGCATCTCGCCGCCGCATACGGCATGCAGCAGCGTATCGACGAGGCAAAACACGAACTGGCGGAATCACTGCGGCTGCGGCCGGAATTCGCATCTCTGGCAGCAATCAAGGCTGCCATGCCGCAATACGACTACCTATCACGTCTTGTGCAGGCGCAAGCGACGATTATCACCGGAATGCGTCGAGCGGGGCTGCCAGACGAATGAGTCCACGTTTCGACTTACGCCAATCTCGACTTCCGTTCAGTCGCGCGTCCGGATGATTCAACCGGCCGACGGTAACGTTTCCACCTTCTCGACCGTTTGCGAACGTGACCAGCAAGGACCGCTTTGGGTCAACAGCGTCGATTGCGTTGCCTCGCGGTCATTTCCGGTCTTCCCCTGACAGCCGACATATGGGCGGTAGCGGGGTTTTGTCGGTAAGGGCCAATTCCGGACTCGCTGCAAGGTAAGCCTCTTCGATCACCTCGTCGGCGAGCAATTGCATCGAGGTCGGCACCTCAATGCCGAGCGCCTTCGCGGCTTTCACGTTGATAATCACTTCGAACTTGGCGTCACCGGGAGATCGCTGGGTTTGTCGCCCTTGAGCGGCCGACGAGCACGCGAGTCTCGCGATAGGAGACCGCAAGATCGGGTCCATAGCTGACGAGCCCTTGGGGCCGTATTGCACTCCCGGAACGGCAAAAAGAGGGGCGCAAAGCCACGTCGGACTGGATAACTTTAGCGCTGTGTCCCTTTCCGAAAGCGAGCAACTAAAAATCGTATACTATCTTTAAGGCGGTTGAACCAAAAACACAGTTCCACGTTGTAGTTGGTCTAGTCATCACTCCGGGGAGCCCAAAATGCGGGCGACAACGTACGTCGCGCGTCAGATCGCGGCCCTGTTGGGCTACGCCAAGTCCACAGTGATCGAGCGATCGAGAAGGCTGGTTAGACGACGCTCTGCTAGTAGGACAGCCCTCGACCGGGAAGCCGTCGCGGAGCTTATTAGGCTCACCGACAACCTGCTCCGGCAGTACGGCCGAGACGTCGAAGGGGACGATAGAGTCACCCGCTGCTTCGCTACCGACGAATTTTTCGTCTCTACACACGCAGTGGAACCGGGCCTCGCTCGCTACCAAATTTCGCAGCACGCTGACGGTGAGAATAGATCTCAAGTGTTTGTCGCGACGTGGCACTGCACTTCGGGCACACCAGACCTGCAACTCTACCGTGACGGACCTTGGCGGAAACGATTTCGGAGTTTCGCTGACGACTTATTGGACCCGGCTCCACCACGGCTTCTACAATGATAGCGCAAGGTCCTGATCTCGTTCACGTCGCCTTGAGCCGACTACATCTGCTCCCCGCAAGACCATGCGGGCGTAGAGTAGGCTACGGCCTCAACCAGCGGGTGTAAACCTTTCAAGGGCGAGCGGCGAGAGTCTGCTGCGGGTCAGACTGAGAAGAACTCACGTTGAGCAAAACGAGTCCGCTCTTCTCTTGAATGCTGACGTGAGAGCGGACATGGAGTTCGGTCGTTGAGGGCCATCAACGGAAATGGCGAGACCTCATTCGATTAACTCGTCGGCCTGGGCAAGTAGCACGGGCGAAACGGTAAGACCCAACACCTTGGCGGTCTTCAGGTTGATTACCAATTCGTACTTGGTCGGCGCCTGCACCGGTAGGTCGGCCGGCTTCTCTCCCTTCAGGATGCGATGGACATATGTCGCGGCAAGCCGAAACAGATCGCGCTGCTCACTTCCGTAGGACATCAGGCCACCAAGTTCAGGGAAGAAACGCCATGGATAGATGGCCGGTACGCGGTAGCGAGCGGCTAGCAAGACCAACTCTGCGCGATGCTCGTTCAGAAATCCATCCGGCATCACTATCAGGCCGGTACTGGGCCCACGCACCTGAGCGGCAATGACGGAGTCGAGCTCTGATCCGTCGTGAACAGGCGCAGGTATAGCCTCCATTCCAAGGGATGCTGCGGCAGTTTTGAATGGGTTGAGGTAGTACTCCGCAAATGGCGCCGTCGCCGGATTGAATAAGAAGGCGGCCCGGTCAAGGCGTCGCTCAATCTCCTTGAGTAGCTCTAGCCACTTGCCGGCAGTCGTCGCCTCCATGACGGTGAAACCGGTCACGTTGCCGCCCGGCCGCGGCAGGCTTGCGACGAAACCGCTACCGACGGGATCGGCAACGATCACGAAAATAATTGGAACTGTATGAGTTTGTTGCAGCATTGACGCAGTAGGGGGCGTGTTTTGTGTAAGAATGAGGTCAGGCTGCAGCGCGAGCAGTTCCTTCGCTGAGCGTTCTCTCACCTGCGCGTCGTCGAGCGCACCCCAGCGAGTGTCGATTCGGATGTTGCGGCCTTCAATCCACCCGAGCATCTCAAGCCCCTGTCGGAATGCGTCCAGGTAATTCTTAAATTCGGGGTCGGTCTCCCTATGCACCATCAACAAACCGATGTGCCTCATCCGTTCGGCTTGCTGCGCGCGCGCGGCGAGCGGCCAAGTGATTGCGGTACTACCGAACAAGCCGAGAAACTCACGCCGCCTCATGTCCAGCCCCAGGCTTAGGAGAAGACATCGCGATGGCGAAAGACTACCACTCTTTTTCGCGGTGAGCACAACGAGTCCGCTTTACCTGGTTACGCGGACACAGCGGCGGCCCCTCAAGGGGGTCTGCGTCGGGCTAGAACCGGCTGTGAGCAATTGCGGAAAAACCTCGCACCTATTCGATAATCTCGTCGGCAGCGTTCAGCAGGCCCAGTGGCACGTCGAGGCCAAGCGCATTTGCCGTCCTCAAGTTGATGATCAACGGTACTTTGATTGGCATTTGGATCGGAAGGTCACCTGGCTTCTCGCCCTTGAGGATACGGTCGATGTACCCTGCTGCCCGCGGATATTGTTCGGCGAAATCTGGCCCATAAGAGATCAGGCCGCCTGAGTCCGCGAAAGAGCGAACGAAATAGATCGCGGGGACGCGGTAGCGGGCCGCCGCCGCAATAATCACATCACGATTTATCGTGTTGAATAGGTCCGGCATTGCGATAATGCCGGCACCTGGATTACCCGCTAGTGCGGCGATAACGCGTTCTATCTCATCCTGGGCGTGAACCGGAGCAGCACTGGCCTGGAGGGTAAACGATGACGCGCCGGCTCGAATTGAAGCCATGTAGAATTTGATCGGGACGCTTGTCGTCGGGTTGAAAAGCAGCGCCACGCGCGTCACGCCCGGCGCGATACGCTTGAGCAGTTCCAGCCATTTCCCGCCCATCGAGGGCTCGTAAAGTGCGAACCCGGTAACATTGCCGCCCGGACGTCCGACGTTCGTGACGAAACCACTGGCAATCGGATCGGCTACGGTCACGATCACGATTGGAATTGTCTGCGTCTCGCGGACAAGAGCGTTGGTCACGGGCGTGGTCACACTGAGGATTGCGTCGGGTCGCAGATCGACAAGCTCCTTTGCGACTGCCTTCATCCTATCCAGATCATCGCTGGCCCAGCGAAGTTCGATTTGAAAATTGCTGCCTTCCGTCCACCCCAGCTTCGCGAGCGCGTCCCGGAAAGCCGCGAACCAAGACTTCACATCCGGATCGGTCTCCGCAAAGCCGATCAGCACGCTGACGCGCCGCATGCGTTGAGCTTGCTGCGCACGCGCAGCGCGCGACCACGCAGTCGCCGCGCTGCCCACCAGCGTCATGAAGTCGCGTCGCCTCATGCGGCTCCTCTCTCCATGCAGCTCCTCTCTCCAAGCGAGACCGACACGCTACCACATCGTTAAGTGAGAGCCACGTTGTGCATCACAACAAAACTGAGCGGCTGATGACCGCTCCGGGTCGTCTTCGACTGAGCCCGCCGGTCCGGCCTGCTATTTGATGTCGGCTCTTACCTGAAAGCGACCTGATTGTTACGCGCACGCGAAATGACGCGAAGGGCCAAGAAGCGACATCAGCACGGCCAGAAGCAGATTAGTTCCTACTCGCCCCGTAAGCGAGTGGCCAGCAACACAATGGCCTCGACTGATAGCACCACGCCCTTTCGATCATTGATCACTTCGATGCGGTCCCTGATGACGCCCCGCCCTGGCTTGCTCGATGGGCGCTTCTCAATAATTGTAATGCGTCCGTGCAACCGGTCACCTGCACGCACGGGTTCCGGGAATTTGACCTGCCAGTCAAAGCCGCCCAAGAAAGCCCACTTCCGATCCGGCTGGTTCACGACTTCGTGGAATAACCGATACATCAAGCTGATCGTGTAACCCCCGCTCGCGATCAGTCCACCGAACGGCGATTTGCCGGCGGCCTCTGCATCAACGTGAATAGGCCACGGGTCGTTTGCGCGACTATAGGCCAGCATTTCTTCTCGATCCACGAGGTGTTCTGTCGTTGTCCAACTATCTCCGACGTTCAGATCCTCGAAGTATATCACCTTCATGAGCATCCCCATCTATTGGGTTTTCGAAGGCGGGAAGCGGCGAGGACGGCCCAAGATATTACGGTGAAATTCACGTCGAGTGCAATCACAGAGGCCCTTTGGATCGTAGTAACCGCCAGCAGCGAATGTCCGCGATGGGTGTCAAAAGCAGCGGTCGAAGCACGCGCGGCACGGCGTCCGGTAGCCAAAACGTTGGTTGCTATTCCCGGACCCGGCTCATTCGATGATGGTGTCGGCGAATTGCTGAACTTGCGAAGGCACATCAAGCCCAAGCGCTTTCGCGGTCTTGAGATTGACCACAATCTCGAACTTCGTCGGATACTGCACAGGTAGTTCGGCGGGCTTGGCGCCCCTTAGGATCTTATCGACATAGACGGCGCCTTGCCGGAATTGTTCGCGCTCATCAAACCCGTAAGAAATCAGGCCACCCTCCCTGGCAAAAAAAGCAAACGGATAAATCGAGGGCAACCGATACGTCGCCGCCAACGCCACAATGAGCGCGCTATTTGCGAAGCTAACGACATTGGGCGCGACGATCAAACCGCTGCGCGCGTCGCCTGCAAATGTCGCGAAAGCGCGTTCAATTTCGGCGTGGTCATGCACCCTGAGATCAACCAGCCTCAAGTTGAGCAAAGGCGCTGCCTCTTGAGCCGATTTGAGATACCCGAGGTTTGGCGGCTCGGGGTGCAGAAGCAGCCCGACACGCTCGACCTGCGGCGCCACCTCATGCAGTTTTTCCAGCCATTTGCTTCCCATGGAAGGCTGGAAATTGGCAAAGCCGGTGATGTTGCCGCCCGGTCTCGCCAGATCCTTGACAAAGCCACTACCGACAGGATCGGAGACTGATACGAACACAAGCGGGATCGTGCGGACCTGAGTCTGAAGTATGGTGGTGACCAAGTTGGAATTGGACACCATCAAGTCGAGGCCCTGCCGGAGCAACTCGGCAGCCATTTCGCGAGCGCGTGCCGGATCACCCCTTGCATAGCGCACGTCAACGGTGACATTGCTGCCCTCGATCCAACCAAGTTTCGGCAGGTGTTCTCGGAAAGCCCCGATCTGTATTTGCCCATTGGGGTCGTCCTCCGCGTAGGCCATCACGACACCGATCCGCCGCATGTGTTCGGGCGACTGGGCGAAGGTGACCAGCGGCCATGCCGCTGCCACACTTCCGAACAGGACCATGAAGTCTCGCCGTTTCACTTGATGCATTCGGTCTCCCCGGGCGGCCGGGTGGAATGACGATCAGGCAGGAAGTCGTGGCAATTTACAGCTTATTGGGACCCATGGGGAGGTGGGCAGATTGCCCGTTCAGGGTCATTTTCGACCGACTCTGCGGGCTTCCGCTGCCGTTCGATGTCTCCCCTTCTCCGAAAGCGACCTACTCACTGCGCGGCAGCGAAATGACGCGAAGGGCCACTTCCGGACTCAAGCACCGCAGCAGTCCCGCCTCATTCGATCACCGCGTCAGCTCGGGCGAGTAGGGTTGGCGGCACCTCGACGCCGAGCGCCTTGGCGGTTTTCAGATTGATGACCAATTCGTACGTGACCGGCAGATCGGCCGGTTTGGCTCCCTTGAGGATCTTGTCGACATAGGCCGCGGCCCTCCGCCAAAGCTCGGGGAAGCTCGGCCCGTAACACATCAACCCGCCGGCATCGACGTGAGGCCTGTTACTATAGACGGTCGGTAGCCGGTGTTGGACCGAGAGCTCGGCGAGCCGAATTCGATGGACGCCGAACATCGGGTCACCAAACACAAACAGCGCATGCACCCGCTCTCGAGCCATCGTCGCGAATTCGGCCTCGAACTGGTCCGGCGCGTGGACGTCCAGAAGCAAGAGCTCAAGTCCAAGAGACTTGGCCGCGGCTTCAATATTTTCCATCGCCACCAATTGGTTCGGACCGGTTGAGTTCGACAGTACCGCGACATGGCGGATGTTCGGAACCACCTCGTGCAGCAGGCTTAGGTCCTTGCGGAAGATCTCCGGACCATCGCTATATGAAAGGCCGGTGACGTTGCCGCCAAGCCGCGCAAGGCTCGCAATCAAGCCATGCCGGACCGGGTTGTCGAGCCCAATGCCAACGATCGGGATCGTTTGTGTGACGTTTCTCGCGGCCTGCGCTGAGGTTGATAGGCTTGAAATGGGATTTCGAATGCTCAACTGATCGCGGCAACACATTCTGCGAACTTCTCAGCTGGGGTTTCGCGCCAAAACAGAGCAACACCGTTGCAATGATTAGCAACCGCAAAGTCATCCGGTGAGACCGCCGACCCCTCTTCTACGATGTCTTCCACGGCGAACACCCCGATATCCGGGAAAGAGGTCGCGAACAAGGATACCGAAAGCGTCGTCCCTAGCCGCGGCATGAAGCTGAAACTCCCTGAGATGAATGGCGGACAACAGCACATTCAGCATGGCTTCAAACCGCGCAACGTAGAATGTGACCACAATCCTGATATGGAGGGGATAATGGTTTCGCTGAAGACCGCTCTTTCAAGTGGCATCGCTGCGCTTGCCGTGACCGCAACGGTGTTCGCCGGCTCCGCACCAGCTCAAGCACACGACGGCCGGAACGCAGCGCTGATCGGCGGCCTGGTCGCCGGCGCTCTCATCGGCGGGGCGTTGGCATCAGAAGCGCAAGCGTATGAGCCCGCACCGGCCTACCGTTCTTACTACCGCCATCCGGCGTATGATAGCTACGGCTACAACCGCCACGACTACGTCCCGGCTCACCGATATCGCAACTGCGGCGACGACTACCGCAACGCTGCAGGTTGGGACGACGACGATTGAATGAGCCTCCCGGAAATGAAAAAGGCCCGCACCGGCGGGCCTTTGTCGTTTTGGCGACACGATCAGCGCACCGCGACGACGCACTCGGGCATCTTATATTCGCGCTCTCAATCGCGGCTTTTTTTTGTGACGCCCATTCAACTCCGGTTCAGGCCAGCGACGCAACACTATATCACGAGTTCAACTATGGAGGCGTCGATGGGAAAGCCGATTGCCGTTCTACTTTCTTCCGCAGCGTTCGCCGCACTTGCTGCGACCGGCGCCCGCGCCATGCCGATCGCGCCCTCGACGGCGCCAACGACGTTGAACGTCGAGCAGGTTCGCTGGGTCTGCAACGAATGGGGACGCTGCTGGCACCAGCGGGACTACTACCGTCCCTACGGGTACTATCGACGCTATGATGATGGCGACGAGTGGCGAGAGCGTTATCGGTACCGCCATAGCTACGGCTATTACGGTCCACGTTGGGACCATGGTTGGCGCCGCGGTCGGGAGGATGACAACGAGCAATGAGCCGCCGGAAGGGCCTCAACCGGATTCCTCACCTTCGGCCAAGATGCGCGCTATGGGCGTCCAAGGCATTCAGGTCTGTTGCGCGGACTACCGCTGCAGCCACAACGTTGCTCTGACGCTGGTCAGTGGCCGGATGATCTGAGGCTGTCGGACCTCGAGCCGCGATTTGTGCGTAAGGCCTGCGGGCGACGCGGTGCCGAGATCCGACCGGACTTCAATTGGAACGCGCCAGCACAGCCGGCGATGGGGTATCGAAACACGACATGACCAAGGGGCTTGGGGGCGGCCTTTCGAAGATCCGATCAAGGTATATGGGCGCAAGCTGGTGAAGCTGCGACCATCCGCCGGCTGGTCGAGATCGGGTTGAGGGCGAAAAGCGAACCACTAAGTCGTCGTTTGTGAAGAACGTTTCTGAGCACCGTTTTACGCAAGGTGTGGTTGCGATAGGTGGCGACAGAGTATCCA
>NZ_JBBIAM010000193.1:0-10488 GCF_054185185.1 Bradyrhizobium sp. UFLA05-153 | reverse complement strand
GGAGATGGGCGAGGATCATGCCGAGGGCGAGCGGGAGGTAGTTCGAACGGCCCCATTTCGCCCGCACGCCGTCTGGATGCCAGATCGACGACCGCGAAATGCCCGACTGAATGCAGTAGACCGGCACCCGCCGCCCGCGGGAATACTCGCGCGACCGCTTCGGACTCGGCCACTGAGATGCGGCGACGGACTGCGCCGCAGGCTCGGCAGCAATCAGCGCGCCCTCGACCTGCGCTCGCGCCAACAGCGCCTTGGCCCGCCGCCGTCCTTCGGCCTGTGCCACTAGCGCGCCATCTGCGATAAGCCCACTCAAGACCGCGCGTGCCTGCGTCGGGTCGGGCCAGGCCTTAACCAGATGTGCCGGGATCGC
Source organism: Bradyrhizobium sp. UFLA05-153 (assembly GCF_054185185.1). Taxonomy (NCBI): domain Bacteria; kingdom Pseudomonadati; phylum Pseudomonadota; class Alphaproteobacteria; order Hyphomicrobiales; family Nitrobacteraceae; genus Bradyrhizobium; species Bradyrhizobium sp. UFLA05-153. The sequence goes on along the minus strand of NZ_JBBIAM010000193.1, from coordinate 10,118 downwards.
CCCGGCATTGAAACGGGCAAGCAGTGGAAGGAAGCCGGGCGGCAGCGCCGCGCGCGGGCGCTCGGAAGCCCAGAGATGCCAGCCCCCGAGCCAAGGGAAGAGCGCCAGCCGGTCGCCAATGCCATGTGCCGCGTCGAGTACGGCGGGATCCGTCACCTCGGCCCAGGGCACCACCTCGGGTAGAGGAAGCGCCTCACCCAAGCCGCCACCGCCCCCCCGCGCCAGCCGGAGCACAGCAGCGTCATCCGGAGTGGGCACATCGGCGCCGTCGAGCCAAGCAAGCGCCGCCGCGCCGAGCGGGGTATAGGCGTCCGCCCCGGGATGCCAGCCCATGAGCTTCCCGTTGGCCGCAAGCAGAATTGCCTCGGGCCGGGCGCGCATATTAGGCCTGCTCGAATCTCAGGAAGAAGCCGCGGGCGTCGCGGTGGGCCGTCACCCTCTGTCCATCGGGCGCGCCCGTCACCGGCACACCCGGGTCATCGGTGAAGTCCATTTCCATTGACAGCCAAGCATAAAGTGCCCGCGCCATCGCCTCGGTGAAGTTCTTATCGTATTTCTGGATGATCACGCAGGCTAGCTGCACGACGAGTGGCACGTCTTGGTCGTCGAGCACCAAATCGGTCGCCTTCGCCGCGTCATTCTCAAATCGTTGCATGCTGTCGTTCCTTGAAGCTCGGGGGCCGTGTCCACTCTTCATGAAGTGCCGTGACCATGTGCAGATAGACTTCCGGGTGAACGTCGCAGCGGAGAAAGCCGTCGCGGCGGTAGATGCCGAACCAGATCTCGCGCAGGCCTAAGCCCTGCCGGATGCCTTCCTCGACCCGCGCAGCATAGTATTCAAAGAACCGTAACAGGTCCTCGACGTCGGCGCGCGTCGCGGGCGGGCCGTGGCCTGAGACCACCTGCGCACTGCGCTCGTCTAGCACGCGCCGCAGCGCCGCGATCCAGTCGTTAACCCGCCCGAAGCCGTCGATGCAGGACCAGCGCCCGATATATGGCGGCACGCGGTTAAAGACCGTGTCGGCGGCAAAGAGCACGCGCCCGTCCGCGGACCATAGGATCAGGCTGTCGTCGGAATGCCCGCCGACGCGGGCAAAGGGCAGGGCACCGGCCTCTGTCTCTATTATTCCTTCATCGCGCGTCAGGGTGATAGAAGGCGCGACGATCTGGCATGACGCGAAGGCCGGCCCCAGTTCGTCCTGCATCGCCGCACCATGGTCGACGATGCGCGCGGCGCAGCGCGCATGGCAGACAATGCCCTGCGTCGCGCCGAAACTCTCGGCGCCGAGGACATGATCTCGATGGAAATGCGTATAGATGATTTGCCCGATCGGCTTGCAGATCCGCTGCGTGATGTCGCGGGCGATGCGTGTGGCGTAATAGGTATGCGTCGTGCTGTCGATCAGAGTGACGCTTCGGCGGCCCTCAATACCATAGACATTCGACAGCCCATTGTCGGCAATGTAGCCGAAGACCGTCTCGGTGAACCGGCGGAACACATAGGGCCATTGTGCAAGCCCCAGCGGATCGCGCGCAGGGGTGTCACAGACCATTGGCGCACAGCCGTTCTTCGCGGCCCTCCACCGTGCGTTTAACGGGCGGGCGCTCGCCCGGCGCCATGGCGGCGTGCAGAGTCGCGATAGACTGGCCATCTTGGCGGAAGATTAGCAGCGCCTCCTCGAGCCAGTCGAGGCACGGCGCGACGGCGCGGGCGGGCAGGGCGGTCCGTTCGGGCAACGCAACGTCAGGCACCCGGTCCTCGAGCGCGAGATAGACGCGGCGCGCCAAGCCCTCGAGCTTATAGTTCAGATAACCATTCTCGCGATAGTCGTATTTCGACAGGACCAGCGTCGTTCCGTCGTCTTGCCAGTGGCCAGGGCGGCTACGGTTTTCGGCGAGCAGCGCTTCAACCTCTTTCCAGAGCGCCATGTGCAGTGCGATGTTCGGGCTCTCGACTTGGGGGATCCACTCGATGTCGGGGAAGCGGTCGGCCTGCCCCTCGGGCCAGAAATGGGTCGAGATCGCCCGGTCCACAGCGCGCCAGTTGCTGCGCTCGAGAAAGCGCTGGATTCTGGCGCCGTCGCGGGCTCGGAATTCGACCGGGCCCGAGAACACATTGCCGTTGAGCAACTCCGGAAAGCGCTTGAGCATATCGATCGTCTCGATCACATGCCGGGGTGTCTCACCGGGGTGAAACTTGATCAGATTGGAAATGGCGCTGATCCCCGCGAGTTCGGTCAGCTTGATGCAGCGCAGGTTCTCTAGCCGCCGCGGCTGCTTAGCCATGCGCCGAAGCAGATCGTCGCTGAGGCTTTCGATGCCGTACTGGATAAAGCCGCAGCCGGCCGTGCGCAGCGCCTGCAGGGTCTCGAGGTCGATCGGCTCGGGCACGAATAGCATGCCGAAGTTGATCTCGAGTCCGCGCGCGATCAGCGCCGCGCTTAGCGCCCGCATGCGAGCAATGCTGTCGTTCGAGGCGAGATCAGTGAAATAGAAGCGTCGCGTCCCGAGGCGCGCTTGTTGGCGAGCGATCTCGCCGACGATGGTCTCGACGCTGCGAGCGGTGCTGTGAGCGTGGAAGCGAAAATCGCTGCAAAATACACACTTGCCCCAGAAGCAGCCGCGGATCGAGATGACTGGTACTGAAACGTCGAAGCGCGCGCGGTTCTCGGGCGTGAGCCACGAAAAATCCGGATCGGGCAGCGCGTCGAGAGCGGCACTGTCCATCTGCAGGCGCGGCGGCCCTGTGACGATCCTGCCTTGCGCATCCTTCGCGATCACCCCAGGCAGGCCGACCCAGGCGTGGGGCGTTTTAAGGCTGTCGAGAAGCGCCGCGACGGTTACTTCGCCTTCGCCGACGACGGCGGCGTCAATAGGCAAATTCGCGACAAGCATGTGCCCCGTGGCCGGGGTCACGTAGAAGCCACCCAGCACGATCCGCGCGTCTGGGGCGCGCGCACGGATGCGCGGAATCAGCGCCAGCGTCGGAAGGAGCTGGTGATTAAGCAGCGACATCCCGATGAAATCGGCCTCGCCGAGGTTAAGCCCGTCTAGCCAGCGCTCGAGAAAGCAGTCGAGTTCGGCGCGCAGCGCCGGGAAGTGCACCGACCAGACCGCCTCGCAGGCCGAGATGGCGTCGTTCCATTGGGGCGGGCGCGGAGAACTCCCGAAGGCGAGCGCTGAAAACAACGCCTGTCCGATATGTAAGGGCGAGGCGGCGTCCCAGTCCCGTTCAAGCCTCGGGACGTGCTCAAGCAGGAATCTGGCGCAATCAGTGTTCAGATCGCCGACGCGCACACTGCAATTACACGCCCGAAGGATCGACGCGATATACGCCAATCCCACTGACGGAACCGTTAGCGGCTGGAAAGGCGGATTGACAAGGACGGCCGCGGTTCGCCCCGAGACTCTCATGTCTTCCGGGACAGAAGGTTTCAAATCAGGTCATGTTGTTCGGAGAGTGGAGCAGCGTCCGACCGAGTTTCTTGTTCAGTTCCAATTCCTGCGGTCCGAGCTTCGAGCGAAGCCGTTTGATCGAAATACGGAATTGGCGCCCCTCGTCGTCGGCGACATCGACCTCAAAACCGGTGGCTTCAACGTCTTCGTCGCCCTTACCCTTGCCTTCCTCGGCTTCCATTGCACCCTCCTTGCCGGATCAAAATGCCTTGAAATGTGAACGCCTAAGGTTACACCCAACAGTAGTAGGGTAACATGAATCTAACGAAAGGGAAGCGGCAACTGTGACCGAGATGATACAGACCTTACCTCGCGATGCTCGGGCGCTAATCTTTCGAGAAGGCATTTCCGTCGACTGCGACGGTGCGTTGACCTACCTCTCCGACCGCGCCACCGCCCGCCGGTTCCTCGTCCATTCGTCTGAACGGGATGCGCTGTTTTTACTGCGCGCGGGCACGACGCGGGATGCCTTGGGTGCGGCGCTGGCGCGCATCGCGCCGGGGGTACCTGCAGAAGATTACATAGCGCTCTACGACGATCTGCTGTTGCTGGCGCCGGCCCCTCAAGATCTGAGCGCGACGTTGCGTGCACGAATGGATGAAGCTCGGCACGCGGCCTTGCGCGACGCTGTTGACCGCGCGGTGCGCGAAACGTTGTTCTACAAGCGCCGGATCGGCGACGCGGCACGGGTTCTGGTCGAGGGACCGATCCTCGAACGCTTCGCCGCGGAGGTTCCGCGACTGACCCGGTCAGACTGGCGAGCGGCCTTCCCCACCCAGTTCCTGCCCGCCGGCGAGACGCTGGCCATGCGGCTGTCCCAAGAAGGTGTGCGGCTGTTCCGGACCTCGGGCACAACTGGCGACCAGCTGATCACGCTGCACAACACCGGCTATCTCGATCGGATCTTCAAATCGACCTATCTGCACGAGAACATCTTCGAGAGGCGGCACGCGATTTTCGGACCGCTGCATTGCATGTCGCTATCCTGCGGTACCGCGATCCCGCCGTTTTCCGAGCGCTACGACGGCTTCGCCCTGACCGTCGCGCTGGCCGATCCGATGCGGTGCAGTCCCGCGGAGGCAGCGCGGATCGCTGAAGACCTGGCGATCGCCCAGCCCGAGGTCCTGGTAGCCGATCCGCATTATCTGGCCTCATTCCTGCTGGCGCTCGAGAGGCAGGACCCGATGCCATCCAGCCTTTCTCGTGTGTATCTCGGTTACAACTTCGTGCAGCGGACGACGCGGGCTTGGCTCGCCGCGCGTCTGGATACCAAGCCCCACGACATCTTTGGTATGACCGAATGCGGCTTTCAGATTATGCGCAGCTGCTCCTACGGCGGCGTGCATTTGAACGAGCAGTATTTTCATTTTGAATTCGAACCCTGGAACGCGGAGGTTGACCGTCTGATCGTTACCGCGATCGGTGACATCGAGTTGCCGCTCCTGCGATTTGAGTCCACCGATCTCTTCCTGCACAACGCACACTCCTTCTGCGCCTGCGGCTCCCCCCTGCGGTTGGCCGGAGATTTCGCGGGCCGCGTCAGAGATGCCTTTCACCTCGGCGGACGAAGCGTCACCCTCGGCAGTTTCGACCGCGCGCTGGGCGCGATCTCGGGGATGGTGTTTTACCAACTCGATCTGGCGCAAGGTGTGCTGCTGCGCTATCGGGGGACGGCGGATCCGGCACGGGTCACGGAACGGCTCGCCGAGGCCCTGGCCGCGCTCGGGGTCTCGGCCGAGCCGGTCGCGGCCGAGGCCGTGCGCGGCTTTCACTGGAGCGCCAGCGGCAAGTTCGAAGCGGTCGTCGGTCGGCACGGCAGCGGCACGGCCTGACATCTCATCGACGGAGACGACCACGATGCCATCAGACGCATCCGCCGCTTTCAAGCTACGCCCACTCAACGAAGGCTCGGCTGCCGAGATCGACCTAATCGTCGCGCGCACCATCGACACCGTGCTCGAGACAGTCCCGGAGTTCGGCGGGTCGCAGGCGCGCGCGGTCGCACTCATCCCAAATCTCACCCATGCGCAGATGCGCGAGATGTATGTGCGGGATTTCCCGAAGCCCACGCATAATTTCCTGGTCGCCGAAGCCAATGGCGTCGTGATCGGCCATTCGATCTATTTCCTGCGCCTGCCTGAGGGCGCAGCGCCCTTCGGCTATCTCTTCACGCGCTTTGTCACCCCATCCTGGCGGCGGCGCGGAGTCGGCTCGGGCATGCTCGCACACACGCTGGCCTGGTTTCGCGAGGTAGGCGCGACGCTTGTCTCAGCGCATACACATCCGACCAATACCGCGGAGCGCGGCCTGCTAGAGAGCGCGGGCTTCGGGCTGGTGGAGCGGCTAAGCGCGCCATGGGAAAGCCTACACTATCGCCTGGATCTCACCGCGTCACCCGACGAGCGAAGGAGCGCTGCATGACCGGAGCGATGCCGGCGAGGGAAGGTGCGTCGGCGCGAGCGGTGGCCCTGCGGGCACCCTTTCCGCAGCTGGCGGATGGTCGCGTCTATCTCGACAGCGCCGCGACAACGCTGAAGCCCGAGCCGGTGATCGCTGCTATGGCGGCCTACTACCGCACCGGCGTCGGCCCTGTGCATCGTAGCAACGCAGCGCGCGGCGCGGCGGCAACGCAGCACTTCGAGACCGCACGGCTGGAGATCGCGCAGATCCTCGGCGTTGCCTCGTCCGAGATCGTCTTCACCGGCAATTGCACCGCCGCGCTGTGCCTCGTTGCTACGGCCCTCGCCGATAGGCAGGCGCGGGTCTGGACGTCTCCTGCGGATCACCATGGCGCCCTGCTGGCGTGGCGAGGGCGGCGCGACATTCGGCCCCTGCCGCTGGACGCAAGAGGGGTGATTGCGGCGGACCGACTGAAGGACTGCAGAATCGGGGCGGGAGATGTGGTCTGCGTCAGTGTCGTCTCCAACGTCACGGGCCTCGCGCAGCCCGTTGCGGCGCTGGGCGCGGCGGTCCGCGCCGTGGGCGCGCGCCTCGTGCTCGATGCGGCGCAGGCGGTCGGCCATGGGAGCTTTGGCCCGCTTCGACAGGTGGCCGATTTTGTGGCGTTCAGCGGGCACAAGCTCTTTGGCCCCGAGGGCGTTGGCGTGCTCTGGGGGCGCTACGACGCGCTCGCTGAGCTGGTCGCGGTGCGGGCGGGTGGCGGCGGCGGCGCGGTGCGCAAGCTCTCCTATCCCGACCGTGCGACCTTCCGCCCGCCGCCACACGGACTTGAGGACGGTACGCCCAACACAGGCGGCGTTATCGGTACCGCGGCGGCGCTGCGGTTCTGGGCCGCGCACCGGACTTCAGCGCAGTCGGAGCGGCTGGCGCAGCTCGCCGATGGGCTGCGTTACCGTCTGGGGAGGCTGCCGGAGGTACGTATCCTCGGCGGGAGCGAGGCGCAGCCGGGCCGCGCGCCTATCGTGTCGCTGAGCCATCGCAAAATTGCGGGAGAGCAACTGGCGGGGTTGCTGTCCGAGCTCCACGGTATCGACACTCGCGGCGGCCATCACTGCGCCGAGCCGCTGCATCAGGTGCTCGCCGCCGAGACCGGCAGCCTGCGCCTGTCCTTGCAGCTCTACAATAACGACGACGACTGCGACCGTGCCGTAGAAGCGCTTGAGGCGGTGCTGGGTCGTGGTTGAGCCGCATCTCGAAGGCGATCTGACCGTCGCGCCAGAGTTCGACCTCGGCGCAGACCGGATTCTGACATATCAGAGCGGGCTGCGCTGCCGCCCTGTCGCAGAAATGCGCCGAATCGCCGAGCGCTACTTCGCACCGCTCGGGATCGACTTCGAACGCATCGACGTAAACGAACCCGTGGGCATCCCGATCTTCTGGGGGTGGCACCGGCGCGACTGGCTGTTCCAACGTCCCCAGCAGGAATGGAATTTCGGTGGCAAGGGACTCGACGAGGACCAGGCGATGGTATCGCTGATGATGGAGAGCCTCGAGCGCCGACAGGCGTCCCGGCTGGAACACCCCGTGCTCGTCGAAGCCGATGCTCGGGAGCTGGGCGCGCTTGTCGTGCCGGCCGAAACCCTTGCGCTTGCAACGCTTGCAGGGGTGAGGGAGTGGGGTTGGGCGCGCTCGCTGATGGACGGATGCGCCCGTCTGGTACCGGCAAACGCGCTGCTCACGCCCTATGACCCATTCTGTGGCCGAAAACTCTTCCAGGCCGAGTTCAACGGTCTCGCGAGTGGGGCAACAGCGGCAGAGGCAATCCTGCACGGCCTTTTCGAGCTGATCGAACGTGACGTGGTGATGCGGTTTCAGGCGCAGCGCTGGCCGGTCCGCCGCCTGCATGCCAGCGATCTGGAAAACGGCAACGCCCGTGCCGCACTGGAACGGCTGACGCGTCACGGCGTCGCCTGGCGGCTTTACCACCTTGGCCGGGCGCAGGGAGTGCACGTCTTCGCGGGGCTGTCCTTCGATTTGTCGTTGACTCCCGTCAGCGTACCACCGCTTGCGTCGGGCGCGCATGCCGATGCGGGAATAGCCGCCACCCGCTGCGTGACCGAGATCGTCCAGGCGCGTGCAAACACGCTATTCCTGCGCGAGACCGAGCCCGCCGCCGCCGACGCTAAGCGCAACGCGCGCCTTGCCGAGAGATACCTCCGCTTCCTGGGTGTCGCAGAGATGCCTCCGGTCGCTACGCCCGCCGCGCCCCTCGACATCGCGCAGCTTTTGTTGGACACGCTGGCCGCGCTACAGCGCGTCGGCGGGCATGTCTATGCCGCGCGGTTGGGGAAGGCGCCGGAGGGGCTCGAAGTGATAAAGCTAGTAGCGGCGGGCTTGCAGCCGGTGAGTGGTGCAGTTACCACTATTGCGAAAGTTGATAAGGGGTTGTTGAGCGACCGCCGAACGGCGCGGCTCTGGCGGCCATTGGAATATGACGATTGCTGATTGCGATGGATGACAGCATAGATCGATTAATCGAACTTCCTGAATTGCCGTCGAAAGCGGGGCGCGATTCACGCTTTCCCTGTGGCACGCCTGGGGACGACACGCCCACTATTCGCGACTGCGATCAGCTTTCACCACCCGAACAGTACTATGTCTACATGACGGGCGAATTGGCCGCGATGGAGATCAGTTCGGCCAATGTCTACGAATATGATGAACTGCCGTGGGAATTCTATCGCGATTTCGCCACACAGTCCTTCGACGAAGCACGTCATGCCGATGCCAACCGGCTACAGATTGTGGAGATGGGAGCCGATTTCGCGACCCTGTCGGCCACTAACCTCTATTATGACGGCTTCATCGGGCTTAGCCTGACCGCGCGCATCGTGGCGCTAGCGCTGGCCGGCGAAGCCTTCGCGCTTGACGACCAGCTTCAGCGCGGACGCGAGGCGCTGGAGGACGGTGATGTCAACATGGCGCGCACCACGGAGCGTATCATGCATGAGGAGCTGCGTCACGTACGCGTAGGGCTTCGTTGGGCAAGGTTTCTCGCAAAGTTGCTCGAGGAGGATTTGGATACGCTGATTGAGAAGGGCGAAGTCGAGGCCAACGCCCATATTGTCAAGCTCTTCAAGCCGAAGGATCCACCGCCCGAGAATCCCAAGCCAACGCGCCGGCGGGCGCCGATCTCCCGCTCGCTCCGGCGCCGCGCCGGGTTTACCGATAAGCAAATCAACGCGCTGTCAAAGCGCATCGGCCGCGAGATCGACGACGCGCCGCCCTATATCGAAGTGACCCGCTCATGATTTCCGCGGAGAAGACCCATCCCACCCTCCGAAAGCCTATTTCCGGGATTCACGAACTGCTGCCCGGGCTGTTCTTCGCCGAGGCTGCGATGATGCGCGGCTATGCCTATTGGGCGCCTGCGGGCACCGTCTTCGAGGAGAAGCTCGCGGCCTCGACCCTGTCCTATTTGCACATGCGCAATGCCGACGACGCACTGCGGCTGATGGACTTTATGCTTTATCCGCGGCCCGAGGCCGTCTTCGACCCCGGAGCCGGAAGGCGCACGGCCGCCATAGCCACCGCGCCCAACTTTCTGGACGCCATCGCCGGTCCGGGAGCCGAGCGGCCTGAAGAATCCGTCCGAGCGCTGGATGCTATGGTCGGGGCGACGGCGCTTTACGACTATCACATCGTCGAGGCCGGTCAGACCATCCTGGCGCGCTATAAGAGGATCGATCATATCCGGCTGGCACTGCAGGCCGCAGACCGCGATCCCTCCAAATGGCTCGCTTAGCTCTCGTTACAATTCGCAACCAGCTGGCTTTCGGGCCGCGCACTCTGCACCGCGTCGCCGATCGGGCCGGGCATCAGGTGGCCTCGCTTTTTATCGGCGACCATTTCCTCGACCCCCGGCCTATCACCGATGCGCAGCTGGCGCTGACGGTGGACTGGGTGCGCCACATGCGGGCCGAGGTTGTAGGTATTAGCCTGACCTCTTATGCCTTCACCGATGCGGTGCGGCTTTCGGTGCGGCTGCGCGCGCTGGCGCGCCCCCCGCTTGTAGTCTGGGGCGGGCATCACCCGACCATAGCGCCCGAGGATTGCGCGGTGCATTGCGACGTCATGTGCCGCGGCGAGGGCGAGAACGCGCTGCTTGATCTTTTAGCTGCGATCGATGCGGGCGCGACGTGCGATGCGTTGCTTGCCATCCCGAACATCGCGGGGCATGACGCCTCGGGCCGCTTGCTGCA
>NZ_JBBIAM010000192.1:0-10713 GCF_054185185.1 Bradyrhizobium sp. UFLA05-153 | reverse complement strand
CCGCTACGGCGCTATTTGAGGGCGCGCGTGCGGACGGCTTTGCTCTACCGAGCTACACCATCACGGGGGACACGACCACTGACCAAAGTTGTGGCCGAGCTTAATGCGGTGGAAGTCGGCATTCCACTTCCCTTCCACTAACAGAGTATCCAAGCGCACTATGGCGTGCAGAATGGCAGGACGTCGTGAGGCGAGGGAGCGGCAACGAACTGGTTCACTGGAGCGAGAAGCATCTCGACCAATGGCCGTGATCGCACGGGGCTCCTCCAAACCGCGATAGCTAAGTGATTGTGTTGAATCAACTTCTTAACCGGAGTAGGGAGGGGCAGGGGCTCGCTTGTAGCTACGGTGACGCGCCGCTCCTTGAGAGGCTTATCTGGCAATGAATGATATCTGCGTCGAGCTTGAATCCTCGGCGCAGGCGCGGCATCGCGATCAATCAGACGAACCGGAGGCAGGGTGACCGGTAGATGCATCCCATTTATCGAATTCGCGGACTAGCTTGATCAGTTGCGTGAGCAGCATTGACGCGTCATTCTTGCGATAACTCATGATGATCGGCGAAATCATCTTCGGCTCATCGAGGTCGATAAAGCATACGTCGTCGCGCCCGAAGCGCCTCACGGAGGCAGGCACGATGCAGACCCCGCCACCAGAGGCGACAAGACCGAGCGCGGTCTGCAACTCCTTCGCCTCCATCGCGACCCTCGGCTCAATACCTGCATCGCGGTAGAATGAAAGAACCTGATCGGCGTAGCTTGGCCGCGGCGACTTGGGATAGACGATAAGCGGTTCGTCAGCGGTTGCGCGCAGCCGCAACTTCCCCTTCTTGGCCGCCAATTTGTGCCGGCGCGGTACCACAAGGCAGACGCGTTCTTCACGGATGACGCTACGGACGATCGCCTCATCGTCGAATCTCAGTCGACCGAAACCTACATCGATACGACCGTCCTTTAATGCTGCGACCTGCTCGAGCGTCGTCATCTCCAGAAGATTGACCTCTGCGCCGGGCATGATGATGCGGAAGCGGCGGATCAGTTCCGGAAGAGCGTCGTAGAGGGTGGATGCGACAAAGCCGATGTTGAACTGCAATACCGTGCCTTTGGCGATCCGCTTGGTCATCGCACGCATCTCGTCAATGCGCTGCAGGATCTGGCGTCCCTGTTCGAACAGATATCGTCCGGGCTCTGTCAACGTAAGCGGTCGGCCACGATCGAGCAGACGCACGCCCAGTTCGTCCTCGAGCTGCTGTACTTGGCGGCTCAACGGTGGTTGCGCGATGTGGAGTTTCTCAGCGGCGCGACTGAAGGAGCCCTCCGCTGCCACGGTGGTGAAGTAGCGCAGGTGACGGAGTTCCATGGGAACAGCCCTCCAATCGCGTCCATACCTCTCGAGTATTGAAATAGACACAATCGATCCTTCGCTTCAAGCTGATCCGGGCAAACCCTCCCGGTCGCGGAAACGAGGCGCGTCATTCCCGGCGCCACGTGGATGGCCGACCGGATCGATCACCATCAGTCTCTCGTCGTGGATTGGGCGTTGCAACGGAGCGCCGACGCGGTCCGGAACGGCCTGGAGGACAACATTGGGATCGGCAAGGATCGGCTCGCATCCGACACCGCCGAAGCATGGATGTAGGCCGGCGACGCCTGCCGAAGCGCGGGCTGTGCTTGGCCGTCGAGCGACATCGTACCCGACGTGTCCCTCCGATGAGGATGTGGAATTCGGCGTGCACTATACCCCGCAGGTATGAATATAGACTGAGGCGGTCCTGTTTCGATCGAAGGCTACGGCCTAGGGTGGTCTCGCTTCATTCACCATCGTAGCGGCCGGCAGTCTCGCCAGGATTGCCTCCCATTGCGATCCTAGCAGTTTCTTCAGTCAGGAATGCGCCGTGATCGTTTGCAGTTGCAACGTCCTCAGCGAGGTCGAGATTAGGTCCGCGATCGCAAGCGTCGCACCATGCCCGCGGGTCAGTCGCGTCTACGCCTTGCTCGGCTGCACGGCGAAGTGCGGCCACTGCGCCTGCACCATACTCAAGGAAATCCGAGGCTTCGCGCCTGTGGATCGAACCGCAATTGGAGCGGCCAGCGCCCAAAATCTGTAGATCGGCGTGAGGGCCTGAAAGCCGATAATCGATCCTAGGTGCTTAACCGCAGCCGCCCGCAGTGAATTCGACGCGGCTCGAACTCTGCGAGCCATCTCTGACCTGAAGATAGAAGCACGATCGCGATGCAGGTCGGCTCCAGGGCCGGCAATCAGAACAATGGTTAACATGTCTCAACGGGCTAACAATCGCCGGTCGGGCCAACCGAGTGCTCATGGGATACCTGACGTAGAGAAAGAAAGCGACCCTCAGCCATTGGCTCCAGCGAGACGGTCGCCTTGCTTTTCGAGAGGGTGACCGATCGGCGGGGCGGTTATCCACGGTTCCTGGCGGCGGACGACGCACCGATACTCATCGTCGAACGTACGGAAAAGCAGAGCTGACCATTGTCCCATCTGAGAGACGTATACCGCACAGGTATAATATTGGACCCAATCGGTCTTTGCCATCGATGCCGCATATATCTAGTTTTCGGCCAAGAAATACGAATTCGAGGATGCGCCGGTGACGAGCAAAGCTACCCAGATCGATACCTTTATAGTCGATGTGCCAACGATAAGGCCTCACGTCCTGGCGATGGCCACGATGCGCAGCCAGGCCGTCGTTCTGGTCCGGATCACATGCTCAGACGGTGTCATCGGGATCGGCGAAGGCACCACGATCGGTGGTCTGAGCTACGGCGAAGAAAGCCCGGAAGGCATCAAGCTCGCAATCGATACCTATATCGCGCCGGTCCTGAAGACCTGTGAAGTGTCCCGCGTCGCCGAGACAATGTTGAGGATCGGTCGCAGCGTCGTCGGCAACCATATCGCCAAGTGCGCGATCGAGACCGCGCTGCTTGATGCCGCTGGCAAGCGTCTCGGCGTGCCCGTCTCCGAACTGATCGGCGGGGGACGCGTGCGCGACCGCCTGGCGGTGGCCTGGACGCTCGCGAGTGGAAATACCGCGCGCGACATCGAGGAAGCCGAGGCGATGATCGAGGCCAGGCGGCATTCGATCTTCAAGCTGAAGATCGGCAAGCGCAGCGTGGCCGATGATGTCGCGCATGTTGCGGCGATCAAGAAAGCGATCGGAAGCCGGGGCAGCGTCCGCGTCGACGTCAACCAGGGTTGGGACGAGGCACAGGCCGACGCCGGCATGAAAATGCTGGAAGACGCCGGCTGCGACCTGGTCGAACAGCCGGTCGCCCGCGACGCGCTTGCCACCATGGCGCGTCTGTCCGCGCGGCACGGCATCCCGCTGATGGCCGACGAGGCGCTACATGGTCCCCGCGACGCGTTCCGTGTTGCCGCCAGCGCCGCCGCCCGCGTGTTCGCCGTGAAGATCGCCCAGTCGGGCGGACTGCATGCCGGTCGCGACGTCGCGGCCATCGCCGATGCCTCAGGAATCGGTCTCTACGGCGGCACGATGCTCGAGGCGGGTGTCGGCACCGCAGCTTCCGCCCATCTCTTTGCGACGTTTCCCAGGCTCGCTTGGGGCACTGAGCTGTTCGGTCCGCTGCTGCTCACGGAGGAGATTTTGGCCGAGCCGCTGGACTACGCCGACTTCTCGCTGGGTGTGCCGACGGGGCCCGGTCTCGGGATCGCGCTCGACGAGGACAAGATCGCCCGGTTTCGTCGGGACCGCACCGCGCCGACCTTGCATGTCGTCGCGGCGAAGGGAGCGTGACACATGCTTTCGATGGTTGAGATGAACGTCCGTATCCCGATGGACTTTAACAAGGATGAAGCCGCCCGCCTCAAGGCTCGCGAGAAAGATCGGTTTCAGGAGCTCCGGCGTGCCGGCAAGTGGCGCCACATCTGGCGCGTCGTCGGCCACTACGCGAACGTCAGCATCTTTGATGTCGAGAGCAACGCCGAACTTCACGACATCCTGACGAGCCTGCCGCTCTATCCCTTCATGGAGATGAAGGTGACGCCGCTCTGTAGGCATCCGTCTTCAACCCACGACGACGAGCGCTGAAAATATTCCGAACGACGAACGTCCGTATGCCGGACTTAAAACCAAGGGAGAGACGACATGGATACGAGCTTCGTGAAGACTGCGAACGTCCAGGCACTGCTCGACAAGGCTGCGGGCTTCAATCAGCCGAGCGGAGATGCGCGTCTGAAGGCCATTGTCCGCGACATCGTCGAGGCCGCTGCCGAGATCATCGTCCGGCACGACATCAGCGAGGACGAGTTCTGGGGCGCCATCAACTTCCTGCAGAAGGGCGCGCCGGAATTCGGCTTGCTGGTGCCGGGCACGGGCCTCGAGCACTTCCTGGATCTGTTTATGGATGCGAAGGATGCGGAAGCCGGCCGCACGGGCGGCACGCCGCGTACCATCGAGGGACCGCTTTACGTGGCGGGTGCGCCGCTCGAGGAGGGCGATGTTAATCTGACGAAGGATCCGGACGAGACTGGCAGCCTGTACATGAGGGGTCGCGTTACCGGTCCGGATGGCGAGCCGGTCAAGGACGCGATCCTGCACGTCTGGCACGCCAACTCAGAGGGATGGTACTCGCACTTCGACCCAACCCGTGAACAGACGCCGTTCAACAACCGCGCGCGCATCAAGCTCGGCGCCGACGGAAAATACTCGTTCCACTCCAAGATGCCGAACGGCTATTCAGTGCCGCCCGGCGGCGCGACCGACACGCTGATGAAGGCGATCGGCCGTCACGGTCATCGTCCGGCGCACGTCCACTTCTTCATCGAAGCGCCCGGCTATCGGAAACTGACGACGCAGATCAACTTCGGCGACGACCCGCATGCCGCCGACGATTTCGCCTTCGCCACCCGCGACGGTCTGCTGCCGGTCCCACAGCGCCAGGGCGACAGCGCCTACATCAATTTTGACTTCCAGCTCCAGCGCGCCGCCGATGGTGCCGACGAGCACTTTTCCACCCGACAGCGCGCTGAGGCGGCCTGAGTTCCGGCGGGGACCCGACCCGGCAACAAATAGGAAGAGGAGAGGAAGCGATGACGACACTCTTGGAGCGCATCGACGGCGCGGTGGTCGAAGACAAGGCGAACGGGTTGTTCCGGTGCCGCCGCGACATATTCACCGATGTCGAGATGTACGAGCTCGAGATGGAGCACATCTTCGAGGGCAACTGGGTGTTCCTGGCGCATGAGAGCCAGATCCCTGAGAACAATGACTATTTCAGTGCCTGGATCGGCCGCAAGCCGATCATGATCACCCGCGACAAGGCAGGCGAATTGCATGCAATGATCAACGCCTGCGCCCATCGCGGCGCGATGCTCTGTCGGCGAAAGCACGGCAACAAGGGCAGCTTCACCTGTCCATTCCACGGCTGGACCTTCAGCAATTCGGGCAAGCTGCTCAAGGTGAAGGACGGCAAGACTGGCGACTATCCGGCCTCGTTCAACACCCAGGGCTCGCACGACCTGGCGAAGGTGCCGCGGTTCGAGAGCTATCGCGGGTTTCTGTTCGGCAGCCTCAATCCGGACGTCGTTTCTCTCGAGGAGCATCTCGGCGGCGCGAACGCCGTGATCGACCAGATCGTCGACGGAGCGCCCAACGGCATCGAGGTGCTGCGAGGCAATTCCTCCTACATCTACGACGGCAACTGGAAGCTCCAGATGGAGAACGGTGCCGACGGATATCACGTGAGCTCCGTGCACTGGAATTACTCGGCAACCATGGGCCATCGCAACTACGAGAACGAGGGCACCAAGACGGTCGACGCCAACGGCTGGTCCAAGAGCGTGGGCGGCGTCTACGGCTTCGAGAACGGACACATCCTGCTCTGGACCAATCTGCTCAACCCCGAAGTCCGGCCCGTCTTCAATCACAAGGACGAGCTCGAAGCGCGTCTCGGCAAGGATCGCGCCGGCTTCATTATCGGCCAGACCCGCAATCTCGGAATCTATCCAAACGTCTACCTCATGGACCAGTTCTCGACGCAGATCCGCGTGGTGCGGCCGATCAGCGTCAACGAGACCGAGGTGACCATCTACTGCTTCGCGCCCAAAGGAGAGGACGCCAAGGAACGAGCGGCCCGCATCCGGCAATACGAGGACTTCTTCAACGTCTCCGGCATGGGCACGCCGGACGATCTGGAAGAATTCCGTGCTTGTCAGACCGCCTATGTCGGCGCCGGCGAACTCTGGAACGACCTCAGCCGGGGCGCCGTCCATTGGATCGACGGCCCGGATGAGAACGCCAGGGCGATCGGCCTCGAGCCGCTGCTGAGCAGCGAACGCAGCGAGGACGAAGGCCTGTTCGTGCGCCAGCATGAGTTCTGGGCCAAGTCGTTGCGCCAGGCGATCCTGCGAAACGGCGGCGAAGCGGCCGGCGTCGTTGCGTTGCGGGGAGAGGCAGCATGAGCATCGCGACCGCCAGCACGCTCGTGCCCACCAGCAAATTCGATCTCGAACAGGTCCGCTCCTTCCTGTTTCGCGAGGCGCGGCTGCTCGATGACCGGCAGTGGGACGAATGGATCAAGCTCTATTCGCCCAAGGCCAGTTTCTGGATGCCGGCGTGGGACGACGACGACCAACTCGTCGAGGACCCGCAGCAGCATATCTCTCTCATCTACTATCCCAACCGGGAGGGTCTGGAAGACCGTGTCTTCCGGATCAAGACCGAGCGCTCCGGCGCGAGCACGCCGGAGCCGCGTACCAGCCACAATGTCTCGAATGTCGAAATCGTGGAGGAGCGCGACGGCGAGCTAGACCTGCGCTTCAACTGGCACACGCTCAGCCACCGCTACAAGAAGACCGACAGCTTCTTCGGCGCCGCCTTCTACACGCTGGATACGCGCGGTGAGGAACTGCGGATCCTGGCCAAGAAGGTCGTACTCAAGAGCGACTACATCCACCAGGTCATCGACATCTATCACATCTGACGCCGCCCGTCGGGATCGCGGAGAGTAAGATATGACTTATCGCGTAGCACTCAATTTCGAGGATGGGGCCACCCGTTTCGTCGAATGCAACGAGGGCGAGAAGGTCCTGGACGCGGCCTATCGCAACAAGATCAACCTGCCGATGGACTGTTCGGATGGCGTTTGCGGCACCTGCAAATGCCGCTGCGAGCAGGGTGAATACGATCTCGGCGACGAATATCTCGACGACGCCCTGAATGGAGCCGAGGCCGAGGAGGGACTGGTGCTGACCTGCCAGATGGTGCCGTCCTCGGATTGCGTTATCGCCGTGCCGGTTCCGTCCACCGCCTGCAAGGTAAAGCCCGCTGAACATGGCGCCGAGGTGAGCTCGGTCGAACTCGTCTCGGACAGCACGATCATCCTCAAGCTCAAGCTCGACAGACCGGACGCGCTGGGATACCTGCCTGGCCAGTATGTGAACCTCACGGTGCCCGGGACGAGCGAGCATCGTTCCTACTCGTTCAGTTCGAAGGTGGGGGCGAGTGAAGCGAGCTTCCTGATCCGCAACGTGCCGGGCGGTCTGATGAGCGGCTGGCTCGCGAGCGAGGCCAAGGCCGGCACCAGGATGACGTTTGTCGGTCCGCAAGGAAGCTTCTTCCTGCGCGCGGTCGACCGTCCGGTCGTGATGCTCGCCGGCGGCACGGGCCTCGCGCCGATCCTGTCGATGCTCGAGGTCATCGCCGACCAAGGCACCGACCAGCCAGTGCATCTGATCTACGGCGTCACCAATGATGGCGATCTGGTCGAGATCGATCGGATCGAAGCGCTGGCCAAGCGACTCCCGACGCTCACCTGGGCGACCTGCGTCGCCAACCCGGATAGCGCCCATCCGCTGAAGGGATATGTCACGGCGCATCTGGCGGACGAGCATCTCAACGACGGCGACTGCGACGTCTATCTGTGCGGTCCGCCGCCGATGGTGGAGGCGGTGCGGGTGTTCTTCACGGAAAAGAGGGTGAGCCCCTCGCATTTCTTCTACGAGAAGTTTTCCGCGAGCGAAGCGGTGGCAGCATGATCTTCGAAGGCCGCTTTGCCGGAAAGACGCTGGTCGTGACCGGCGCCGCTCAGGGGATCGGACGCGCCGTGGCACTGCGGGCCGCGGCCGAGGGCGGCAACGTCCTGTTCGTCGATCGTGCGGACTTCGTCGATGATGTCGCCTCGGAAGCAGGTGTCGGAGGCCGCGGCTTCGTATGCGATCTCGAAACCCACGACGGTGCTGAAGCCGCCATGGCCGAGGCCATCAGACACTTCGGCGCAATCGACATCCTCATCAACAACGTCGGCGGCGCAATCCGGATGCGACCATACCATCGGTTCGAGCCGCAGCAGATCGAGGCAGAGATTCGGCGCTCCTTAATGCCCACCTTGTGGTGCTGTCACGCCGTGATTCCGCACCTCACCCGGCGAGGCAGGGGTACGATAGTGAACGTCTCATCGAACGCGACGCGCGGCATTCACCGGGTGCCATACTCGGCTGCAAAGGGCGGAATCAACGCGATCACTCAAAGCTTGGCGATGGAGTATGCGTCGGGCAACATACGCGTTGTCGCGACGGCTCCCGGCGGCACAGAGGCGCCGCCGAGGCGAGTGCCGCGCAACGCCGACGGCGATACGGCTGAAGAAAAGAAATGGATGAACGAGGTCGTCAAGCAGGTTAAGAAATCTAGCTTCCTCGGGCGATACGGCTCGATCGACGAGCAGGTCGCGCCAATCCTGTTCTTGGCGTCGGATGAAGCAAGTTATGTCACAGGCAATATCTTGCCAGTCGCCGGCGGCGACCTCGGGTAACTCTGCGACGTCGTTCCGCGCGCAAGGTCCACAGTTGGACCCTGAGCAGGGTCGCTGAGCATGCTGGGCGGAACGAAGGAGAAATGGAGCTGCCCTCGCACCTAAGAACTCGCGTCGCTTCATCCCGGCTCCCGCACTCAGGCCGAGCCGATTGTGGTTTGGCGCAGCTCGCAGGCGAAGATGTCCGCCGTCATTACCCAGAGGTTTGGAAGTATTTTCAACGAGAACCGTAACCGCTTGTTCATGGTCATCGCGATCGCGCTGATGATGCTGATCGCCGTCATGGTCACAGATTCGCACGCCAAGGGCGGTCCCTGCGAGGGCAACTCGCCCGAGATCAGCGAGTGGTTTAGCTCGCAGCACAACGCGCTCGGCGGGTGGTGCTGCAACGATGCCGACGGTCACCGCTACTACGGTGACTATGTGCTCAATTCCGACGGCTCGGTGACGATCAGCCCCGGCACCCCGGACGCCCACCAGATCGAGTCCTACAAGGTGCTGTCCAGGCACAAACCCGACCGGCACCGCGGTGTGGTGATGCAGCGAGGGACAAGCCGGCACAAAGACCACATCCTGCTTCGCGCCGGGATCGCTGACCTGACCCGCCTTTAGGACAAGGCATTGGCAAGTTCCAAGAGACGGTGACAGCGACAGAACTCTCATCGGGATCAGCGTCTTCGCGGCGATGACCCGTCCGGCTGCGCACAACGAGCCGCCGGAGCGACCCGTCGACGCGCATCCCGTCAACAGCGCGCCCACCTCGCACGCACAAGTGACCAGAACAGCCCGGAATACAGGCGCCTGCCTGTGATCTAGTTCACAGCGCGCGCCATTGTCGTGGTGCGGCGCTTATTCGAGCGACGGAGGGCTCGATCATGCCCGCCATTTTCGATTTTCTATACCGTGAGTTTTGCCGTGCGCGCCTTACTGAGATGCGGAAGCAGCTTTTCCTGATCCAGACCAGCAGCCCTGAAGTCGCAGAGGCGAATTGCAGCGTCAGCCCTTCCGACGGGGCTGATGATCGGACTGGTGGCGACGAACATCACGAAGCCGGCGACCGCAGGCCCAGTTGATCGCTCGTCGACCGCACCGTCGCGAGACTCGCAGGCGCGCCTAGTGGCGGTCAGTGATCAAAACAACCGGCGCCGATTCTTGGAGGGGTTTGCGATTGCCCTCATCGGAAGTGACACTCGTGGGCTGGGCCGCAGCGCCTTGTGAGGCCTGTCCAACAGTTGTGGAAGTGGCGGTGGCGGCGACAACGGGATCTTTAGCGCTTGTCTGACGGTTCCAGTCGCATGCCGCCGCCGGATAGGCGGTAAGAGTAACGGCAGCAAAGGTCGTAACGATCACGATCTTCTTCATGGCCGGGCTCCTCTTCGAGGCAAGGTCATTGTACTACGACGTGCCTTGCTCGAACGCATCGGCGTGATCACGAAGCTGCGAGAGCCGTGCAGCCCACGGAGGCACGGGAAGCGCTTTTGCTGCCGGCCATATGAAACGCACAGGCGCTGCCCTCCGTCGCGCAGCGCGGGGCTACCCTGGCAGCCCGCTTCAGCGTCTCGCGGGCCTGGGCCGTGATTGGTGGTATCGATCATCGGCTTCGCTATCGTGCGGAAAGACCGCAGACAGAGGGGGAGCAGCCACGCTCCGGTAGGTTAGTCGAACAGCTTGGTCAGGAAGCTCTATTGCTCCACTTGGCGACGGTGTCGCATGGGCGCTCGAATGACTCGCGCCTTGCACAAGGTGAGAGAAGATTAAACCAGATGGTGGTTGGACGCGCTTAAGCTAACGACGCCGGTGCTTGCTAGGACCGCTATGGGTCTTGGCTGTGTGAAAAGGCCAAGACACTTAAGCCCGATAGAACAAGTTATTCGTCCAAGACCGCTCTGGCGCTCAAGCTCGCAAGCGATTTCAACTTAGATGA